>URHU01000001.1:0-52078 GCA_900547715.1 uncultured Collinsella sp.
AGCGTCAGATGTGTATAAGAGACAGGCATCGGAGGCGGCGGGGCGGGCGTCGGTGACAGCGTCCCCGTCTCCCCCGCCGCAACCACACGCTGCGTCCAAGCCGGTATGGCGGCTTGTTCGGTCTGCGAGGCAGGCTCGTTCTGTGCAATCTGTTCACGCCTCATCAGCGACAACTCACCGCACCCGGCAAAGCCCTCAACTTCGTCGAGTTCATCCGCCAGATTCACGCCGTGCACGTATCCCATATCTACAGCCGGGGAGTCGCCAGCATGCTGCGCCGGCCCTCCAGCGTCATCGTATACAAGGGGGTTCCGGGGGCGCCGACCATGCTCGGCTTCCGCTTTTCCATAATCATCAACACGCGGGCCTCTTGTAGCGCGAGGCGCCCCGGGTTCCCTATCAACAAAAGCATCGGGCTCAATCGTCATGCGCCGATCGGAATCAACCGCTCCCTCGCCCGCGCGCCCGTTGCCGCATATACTGTGCGCAGCGATGACCTCGGTCGCCCCTGCGCGAAACAGCCCCTCGATATCCGACGGATCGAGTGCTTCTATCAACACGACCACGCGACTCACGCGGCCTTCGGCCGTCAGGCGCGCAACAGTCTTGCGCACATCTTCGGTATCAAACAGAGACGCCGCGATGATGGCAGCCCCGCGGCGCGACGGAAACGCCCGCGCCATGGAAATCAGCCCGTCCAGGTCACCCACGCGAAGCACCTGTGCACCCGCATCACGGCCCTCGACCTCCCGCTGCAACAGCCCGTAATCGCCGCACGCGCAGCACGCAAGCCAGATCGCCTTCATCACTCGTCGCCTCCGCTCTTTTTGCCGCGCGCCGTGGCGGGAATCGTCAAGCTGACCGTTCCCTTGCCCGCTGCCCCCAGCAGTTCCTTGACGTCTTCGGGGTCAGCCGCCAGCGTCACCCATTCGATCTTGCCCTCGCGCGTGGCACCGGAATCTTCACTGGTATCGATCACGTACGCGCCGCACAGCCAATCGGTTACGCCGTCTTTTTGCACATACACATCCACGTAGCTGCCCACACCCGTAGCACCGCCGACCGAGTGCTCGGCATCGACCGCCACCGAAACGGCGACCTTGCCCTTAGGCACCTCGAGCTTGTGGCTCTCGGCCTTGGTGTAGACATTGCAGATCACGGCGTTTTTGGGAATACGCGAAGTCGTCACGTCGCCGCGCACCTGGCGCAGCTCGGTCGCCGCGTCACGCGGCAGCAGACTTGTCAGCCATTCCTGGGTTATGACATTGGTCTCATCGAGGGTCTCGCCCACATCGATATCGCGCGCCGCGACGCATACCTCGACGCGATCGCCACCGTACTTGGCCAAGGTCTCAGCCTGGACCTGTTCGGCTTGCGAGCGGATCGACGAGCCGTAAACCATGCAGAGCAGAGCAGCGAGCACGCCCGCGACCAGACTGATGGCGATGCGTTTGCTCTTGTTCACGGCCGCTCCTCTCATGGCAGTGCCGGGCGAATGCCCGTACCACCATTGTCTGGGCGGCCAGAGTGCAAAGCGGCGCAATCGCAATCTTGGTTTTCGATGTCAAACCAATCGCTGACCAAAAGCTGACCAGCCCGTCAAGCTCGTGGCAAGGTTTTGGTCAGCACGTCAGCAAACTGCATGTTTCGAGGCTTTTCCGCAGCAAAAAAGCCGTCTCCCGAACAGTTGGGAGACGGCTGTCATAGGAAAAATCAATTACAGATGGACATCGGGATCGAGCATTTGAGCGCTCACGCGCATGGATGACGCCAGGTTTTGGAACGTTTCCAGACGCAGGCTGTCAATCTGCCCGGCGTCCTCGGCCTCGCGAACGGCGCAACCCGGCTCATGGACATGCGTGCAATCGCCAAACCGGCACGCACGCGATGCCTCGACAATCTCGGGGAAGGCGCGCGCCAGACCCCGCTCATGTCCCACGAGCGGCAAACTGCGCAGACCCGGGGCATCGGCGATCACGCCGGCGTCGCCCGGCAGCGCCACCATCACGCGCGCGACGGTAGTGTGACGGCCCTGGTCGTCGCGTTCGCGCACACCGCCGGTCGCCAACGTATCGTGGCCCAGCAGTGCATTGAGCAGCGTCGACTTGCCGGCACCCGACTCGCCCAGAATCATGGCGCAGCTCCCGGCAGGCACGCAGGCACGGACCTCGTCCAGGCCGCGGCCCTCGGCAGAGGACGTCACGATCACGCGCACGTCCGGACCCACCAGGCGGCGCACGCGGTCCAGATCGCGCTCGAGCTCCTCGGCATCGCAACGGTCAGCTTTGGTGAGTACCACCACCGGTTCGGCATCGCAGTCGAGCGCCAACACCAGCGAGCGCGCCACACGGTCGAGCAGCACCTCGCCGGCACCGAGCGCCTGCACGATTAGCACGCTATCCACGTTGGAGCAGAGCACCTGGCGCTCTCCGCGGGCACGGCCGCGCCAACGCTCAAAGCTCGTACGGCGCGGCAGCACGCACTCAATCACGCCCATATCGTGCCCGGGAGCGCGGCGCACCGCCACACGATCGCCCACGGCAGGCAGCAGGACCTCGTCCCCACCGCGCGACTTGGCAAATCCCACGGCATGCTCGGCGCGGAAGGTATCGTCGGCAGTCGCCACCAGCGGAAACCCACGATCCAAGCGCACCACGGCGCCAAGCTGCATCTGCTCGGGCTCCTCGGCATGTGCGCAGAAATCATCAAAGGCAGCCTGCTGAGCTTCATCGACCGGCAGGTCATCAAACGCCGGAACATCCTGCAGCGCGTCGAGTCCCGGCACGCTTGCCAGCAGCTCCTCAGCAGCTGCGGGAGCCTCGGTCGCGAGCTTCCGACGACGATCGCGCTTAGCCCGCGCCCCCGTCGTCTTTTTCTTCGCTTTAGCCTTAGCCTTGCCCACAGATGCCTCCCAGCACAAAACCACACAACTGAGCAGGTATTTTACCCACAAAAAAGAGTCGGTCGAGCAAACGCTCGACCGACTCACATACTTTCCCTCAGCCCTTTTTCATCCGCGCGGGAGAAAAGCCAGTAAGGATACCGTAGGGCCCACCCCGGGAGTGTTTTCTTCTGAGCGATCCCGCAGCGCGAAGCGCGAGGACCAGCGAAGAAGAAAACACGCAGGGGCGGGCCCGGACAGGTTAACTTACTCCTTCTCGACCGCGCGCATGATCGCCTTGTAGATCTCCATCAGCGGGATGATCAGGAAGGCCAGGCCCAGGGCAGCGACAACGCCCTTGAGCTCAAGCGTCACGGGGCCAAAGAACATCTCGGCAAGCGTCGGCTGCACGGTCACAATCACCGTCAGCACCAGCGCCAGCGCGGCGGAAGCCCACAGCCACTTGTTCTGCTTCTTCATGGTGAACAGCGACGCACGACGGCTGCGCATATTGAAGCAGTGGAAAATCTCGACCATGTTGAGCGTGATGAACGCCATCATCACGCCTTCCTCGTCGGCATTGCCGGCGATCATATCGGCGATATGGATGTAGCCCATGTCAAAGTACACGCCCACAAAGAAGCTCGCCAGCACCAGCACGGTGATGATTAGGCCCTGGACCACACAGTCCAGGCCCATATGTCCGGCAAAGACACCGTCCTTGGCGTTGCGCGGCTTGCGCTTCATGATGTCGCCCTCGGCGTCCTCCATGCCCAGCGCGAGCGCAGGGAAGCAGTCGGTAACCAGGTTCACCCACAGCAGCTGCACCGGCTGGAAGATGGTAAAGCCGATGAGCGTGGCGATAAACACCGAGAATACCTCGGCAAGGTTGGCCGAAAGCAGGAACTGGATGACCTTGCGGATGTTGTCGTAGATGCGACGGCCCTCTTCGCAGGCACCGATGATGGTGGCGAAGTTGTCGTCGGCAAGTACCATGTCGGCGACGTTCTTGGTGACATCGGTACCGGTGATGCCCATGCCCACGCCGATGTCGGCGCGCTTGATGGACGGAGCGTCGTTGACGCCGTCGCCCGTCATGGCCACGATCTGGTCGCGCGACTTCCAAGCCTCGACGATGCGGGTCTTGTGCTCGGGCTGGACGCGGGCGTACACGCCGTAGTCCTCGATGTGCGCGTCGAGCTCCTCGTCGCTCATGCGATCGAGGTCGGCACCGGTGATGGCCTGGCTGCGATCGGCGACGATGCCCAGCTGCTTGGCGATGGCCACGGCGGTGTCGATGTGGTCGCCCGTGATCATGACGGTGCGGATACCAGCGTCGTGGGCCTCGCGGATGGCTTCGGCGACCTCGGGGCGGACAGGGTCAATCATGCCGGACAGGCCGCAGAAGACCAGGTCGTGCTCGAGCGCAGCGGGGCTGCAGTCGCTCGGGACCTCGGTGTAGGTGCGGCTT
Source organism: uncultured Collinsella sp. (assembly GCA_900547715.1). GTDB lineage: Bacteria > Actinomycetota > Coriobacteriia > Coriobacteriales > Coriobacteriaceae > Collinsella. The sequence goes on from URHU01000001.1 coordinate 4,353, forward strand.
GCCAGCGCCAGCACGCGCAGAGCCTCGTCGGCCATGGCCTTGTTGGCGGCCACGAGCTCGGTGCGACGCTCCTCGGTCAGCGGGACGACCTTTTCGCCCTCGTAGATATGGGTGCACAGCCCGATCACCACGTCGGGCGCGCCCTTGGTGTACTGCTCATACTCGCCGTCCAGGGTCTCGACGACCACGGACATCATCTTGCGGCCCGAGTCGAACGGGGCCTCGCCCACGCGCGGGTGCTCGGCAGTCAGGCCAGTGAGGCCCGCCTTGCCGGCGTCGTTGACGAGCGCGCACTCAGTCGGCTCGCCCACGGCCTCGCCCAAGTCCTCGTCCCACTGGGCATCGGAGCACAGCGCCATACCGGCCAGGAACTTCTCCTTGGGCGCGGCGAGCTCGTGCTTGACGACGGTCATCTTGTTCTGGGTGAGGGTACCGGTCTTGTCGGAGCAGATGGTCTGCGTGCAGCCAAGGGTCTCGACGGCAGAGAGCTTGCGGATGATTGCCTGGCGCTTGGCCATCTTGGTCACACCAAGCGACAGCACGATGGTCACGACGGCGACCAGGCCCTCGGGGATGGCAGCGACGGCGAGCGAGACGGCGACCATAAAGGTATCGAGCAGGGCGGTCGGGTCGGTAAGAACGTTGCCCACGCCGTGGCGGATGATATCAACGCCAAAGATGACGACGCAGATGACGATAACCATGATGGTGAGGATGCGGCTGAGCTCGGCAAGCTTCACCTGCAGCGGCGTGAGCTCTTCCTTGGCATCGGCCAGGGCGCCGGCGATCTTACCCATCTCGGTGTTCATGCCGGTGCCGACCACGACGGCGCGGCCGCGGCCGTATACCACGGTGGAACCCATGTAGCACATGTTCTTGCGGTCGCCGAGCGGCACGTCGTCGGTGCCGGCGACGAGCTCGATTACGTTGGCATGCTTCTCGACGGGCACGGACTCGCCGGTAAGGGCGGCCTCCTCGATCTTCATTGTGGCGCTCTCGAGCACGCGGCAGTCGGCCGGGACGGAGTCGCCCGCCTCGAGCATGATCACATCGCCAGGCACGAGCTCGGCGCTCGGCAGGTGCACGAGCTTGCCGTCGCGCAGCACCTTGGACTGCGCGGCGCTCATCTCCTGCAATGCCTCGAGAGCTTCCTCGCTCTTGGCCTCCTGAACCACGCCCAGCACCGAGTTGACGATAACGACGAACATGATGATGGCGACGTCGGCAAAGTCCGCCTCACCCTTGACCATGCCCGTGAGTGCACTGATGACGGCGGCAACGATCAGCATGATGACCATGGGGTCGGCCATCTGCTCAAAGAAGCGCTTCCACAACGGTGTCTTCTCTGCTTCCTCGAGCTTGTTAGGGCCTGTCTTGGCGAGGCGCGACGACGCCTCGTCGTTGCTCAGGCCGAGGTTCTCATCGACACCCTGGTCGCTGAGCACCTCCGCCGCGGCGGACAGGTATTCCTTTTGCATATAGAGTCCCCTCCTGGGATTCGGGCCACTCAGCAGATTGATGCCCGATCATAATTCCCAGGAGAAGGGCAAGGGCTCATCAAGGCTGCCGTGCTGAGCGGCAGTTGATAGTGGAGCTATGGTACCCCAAAGCGGCGCGTCTAGCCAAAACATTCCAATTGGAAACACGGCTCGAGTGCAACGGTGCAGACCGTGTGATGCTCAATGTTGGTAAAACGTTTTTTCTTCGGCACTTCGTCAAACTGAAATATCGCCCAGATAGCAGCGGTAAGAGCAGTTGGTAAAATTTTTGCATATACCGTTTTTCCCGCAAAAAATGAACTTCTTAATCGGCATACGGTCGTTTTTTTGGGGTATTCGGTCGGTATTTCGTTATAATCAACTCGATTTTATTTCTTATGGTTTATCTATCAGCGCAAGACGATGTCAGATGGAGGTCTGAATGTACAAGCGCACCAAGATTGTATGCACCATGGGTCCCGCCTGCGATAGCGACGAGACCATCCGCGAGATGATCAAGGCGGGCATGAACGTCGCCCGTTTTAACTTCTCGCACGGCTCCTACGACGAGCACCACGGTCGCATCGAGCGTGTCCGTCGTATTTCCAAGGAGCTCGGTCTGCCTGTCGGCATCCTGCTCGACACCAAGGGCCCCGAGGTCCGCACCGGTCTTCTGGTCGACGGCAAGAAGGTTGCCGTCAAGACCGGCGACAAGATCGTCGTCACTGCTCAGCCCACGTCCGAGGATTTCCACGGCACCGCCGAGCACATCTCCCTCGACTACCTGGCTCTGCCCTCCGAAGTCGAGAAGGGCTCCCTCATCCTGATTGATGACGGCCTGGTTGCCCTCGAGGTCGAGTCCGTCAGCGGCCAGGACATGACCTGCGTCGTCAAGAATGACGGCCTGATCGGCGAGCGCAAGGGCGTCAACATGCCCAACGTCAACATCTCGCTGCCCGCCATCACCGAGCGCGATCGTCAGGACATCCTCTTTGGCCTGACCGAGAACATCGACTACATCGCCGCTTCCTTCATCCGTGACGGCGAGTCCGTCCGCGGCATTCGCAAGCTTTGCCGCGAGAACGGTGGCGAGCACGTGACAATCTTCCCGAAGATCGAGTGCGCCCTGGGCGTCGAGAACTTCGACGAGATCCTCGAGGCTTCCGACGGCATCATGGTCGCCCGTGGCGACCTGGGCATCGAGATCAAGCCCGAGCTCGTTCCGCACATCCAGAAGGAGATCATCGCTAAGTGCAACGCGGCCTACAAGCCCGTTATCACCGCTACGCAGATGCTCGACTCCATGCAGCAGAACCCGCGCCCGACGCGCGCCGAGGTTGCCGACGTTGCTAACGCCATTTACGACGGCACCGACGCCGTTATGCTCTCTGGCGAGTCCGCTGCCGGTAAGTACCCGGTCGAGGCCGTCAAGATGCAGGCCAGCATTGCTCTCGAGACTGAGAAGTACCTCCCGGCTCACGCTCCGCTCGAGGTTCCGGCTGACGCTCACGGCACCCGCGTCGTCAACAACGTTGTGGGTATGTCCGCTGTGAACATGGCTACCACCGTTGGCGCCAAGTGCATCACCGTGCCGACGACCACCGGTCGTACCGCTCGCCTGATCTCGCACTTCCGTCCCAACATGCCGATCTGCGCGTTCTCCCGCCACGAGTGGGCCGTCCAGCAGATGATTATGTACTGGGGCGTTATCCCGCACCAGGCCGAGATTACCCAGGGCACCGTCAACGGCACGATCGTCAAGGCGATCGAGACCGCTAAGGAGCTCGGCTACGTCAAGGCCGGCGATCTGACCGTCGCTACCGCTGGCGATCCCCGCATGAGCGTCCAGCTCGAGGATAAGGTCTCCTCGACCAACGTCGCTTACGTCGCTCAGGTGCGCTAAATCGTACTTGCGAGCAAATTTGCATTGCAAGGGGCCCGGAAGGCATTGCCTTCCGGGCCCCTTTTCCGTGCGCCGATGTCTACTGTATGGCATGACACGCAACCAACTGCTTATGGCATGCTATGAGATGTGCAGCTCGTTTGCCGTGTTTACGCCATGCGACGGAAGCTGTTGATCAATTGGGGTGAGCTATTCACTGCCAAGCCGGCCGGCTAGCAGCTAGCGATCAGAGGGACTGCGGGGACGTCCGAAGCGGCAACGCGAGCCGCAAAGCCCGCCTCGGTCAGCTCGATGACCTCGGTAAACGTTGCGTCGAAGAATTTCTCGGTCAGCAGGCGGTATGGCGGATGGTCGGGCTCGCCGGGGTTTTCGCGCACGATCTCGTGCATAACGCCGATGGTCTTGAGCACATACTCCTTATGGATGGGATACTGCCCAAAACGCGTCGCCGCAGTATACAGGCGATCGGTCGCGCGCGGAATCGAAACAATGCCGAGCGTCTTGCCGAACCAGTCAAAGTCGCCTTGCTTTTTAATGCGGAACTCCTCGCACGGCTTGCCGCCGTGCGCCTCCAGGTACTGATTCACGCGCGTATTCCATACGGTATCGGCCACCAGATGCGACCAGACGCCCAGTGTCAAATCGAGCAACGACTGAGCCACGTCCTCGGACGCAAGCGAGAACTCACGAGCGCCGGGACCGGCAACCGGCTCGGCATCCTTGTAGCGCTGGGGATAGTGCACGCGATTCAGTCGCTCGCGCTCCTCGATAATCGAGGTCGCCGCGGCTGGCGCACCAGTGGGCGAGCTTTTAAGCAACGGTGCCACATAGGTATCCCAGAACTCATGCTCACGAGGCTTAGGGATAGGCTCGGGCTTTGCAAAGTGCGTAATGCGGTACGGGATGGGATCGGCGATGCCAGGGACCATATAGCCCACGAAGATATCCGGAACCACGCAGCCAAACAAAAAGGCATTGCGGTCGCGCACGCTATTGGCAAGCGCACCAGTGCGCTCCAGCAAACGCTCCGTCTGAGCGATATGAATGTTCCAGCTTGGCATAGCCACCCCCATAAAAAACCTGGATAACTATACCATCACGGCAAAGCCGCGCAGGCGGCTACGCACGCTCTACGCAGCAACTAGTCCGTAGCACCGCTTTCGGTTCCATACGACGGCGAAGGCGCCTCGACCACATGGTGATATCGATCGATATAGATTGCACGGGCACCCAGGCATCGCACCAAATCCTGGTGATGCGTGCTCATCAAGACCGTCTTACCCGCCGCGACGTAGGCCAGCAAGAAGTTGACCACGATGTCGCATGAATCCTCGTCGAGCCCATTGGTGGGTTCGTCGAGAACCAAGATATCGGGGTTCATCGATACGACTGCCGCCAGCGCCACACGCTTCTTTTGCCCGCCCGAAAGCTGATAGGGCGAGGCATCGACCAGGTCGGCAACTTGAAACAGTTCCATGGCATCGTGCACGCGACGGTCGAGCTCGTCTGCCGGCAGCCCCATCTGCGCGGGACCAAAAGCAACTTCCTCGCCCACCGTGGCGCAGAACAGCTGGGCATCGGCGTTTTGGAATACGAAGCCCACGCGCTGGTGGAACTTCTGAGCAGCAGCAGAATCCTTCAGATACGCCGCATCGACCACGTGCCCGTCAAACAGGTATGCCCCTGCGTCCGCGAGTTCAAGGCCGTTAATAAGACGCATAATCGTCGTCTTGCCGCAGCCGTTGGGACCGAGCAGGGCAACGAGTTCACCACGATCGACCTGCAGCGAAACGCCATCGACAACCGTATGACCCGTATAGGAAAACACCACGTCGCGCAGCTCAATGAGCGGAACGACCTCGGCGCCGCCCACACCGTTCGTGCCCGCCGCACTATTCATATCGATCGTCAAAACGTCGCCCTTCCCCATTTGCATCCCCAGTCGGAACCAGCAGCGCCTACAGCACGGCGCACAACACTGTCAGCAGCGCCACGCCGGCCGCATAGGCCGCATCGCGCCAGCCAAACCTGGCGCGCGCGGGAGCCAGATACGCACCGGCAAAGCCGCGGCAAAGCATAGCCTCGTCCATCGCGCGGCTGCATTTCATCGCCTTGATAAAGGTCATGCCCATGATACCCGCGATCGAATCGGTACGCGAAAATCCCTCGGGCGCACGGCCAACGCTGCGCAGCATGACCGATTCGCACAGATCGTGCGCCGTACGACCCAGCACCTCGATGTGCTTGAGCGCCATATCAAACGTAAAGATAACTTCGTCGGGTAGATGCAGCATCTTGAGCGCCGCCGACATGCGGCTCCACGTGAGGGTCCACGAAACGCCCAGCACCAGCGACACATTAATGAAGGTCTTGAGCGCAATCTTGAGCATGGCGCCCATAGCGGAAGCACCCAGCAGCAGGGCAGGCAGCGCCAAAACCACTGCGAGCCCCGCGGCGCCAAGCGCCGGCACAAAGGTCGCGCGCAGCCCGCGTACGGGACGCACGGCAACGAGCACCAGCGCAATGGCCGCCATCAACATGAGGTACAGCGGGCTTTGTGTCAGGCACACGCACAGGACGCAAACGAATATCCCCACCAGGCGCACCGGAGCCGAAACGCAAGAAAGGGCGCGGTCGACCATCGACCCGCCCTCGTGCGCGCCTCCACCCAGGCGAACCCGCTCAAGCAGGCTCGCCAGGTGCAGGACGTTCTTTTGCATCACGCGATGACGAGCGCCCGTGGGCTCGTAACGCTGCTCGACCGCAAGCCAGCTAGGCAGCTCGACCATCGCCATGGGCTCCGCTTTCCTTGACCGTCAGCGAGATCAGACGGAATGCGATGGTGAGCACCGCCACGCCAATCACGCCGGACAGGATATACATGGCAGCCTGACCGGCAAAGCCGAGACCCTGCTCCTTGGAATAGGCCTGCAGGTAATCACCCGTAGGCAGAGCGTCGGCAAAGGTCGGGGTGTCGAGACCGACCGAAGCCTGCAAGCTGTCGTCGCCAGCCTCCTGAACGGCGGTCGCGGCGCCCTCGGCGTCCCACTCACCCCAGGCGTCACCCGTGGCCAGCAGGCCCAGCGGCGTGGCCACGACAAGCACGGCAACCAAGATGAGCGTGGGGACCAGCGAGGTCTTCTTGGCAGCAGCGCCCTCGGCAGCAAGCTGTCCATCGGCGGCCTCGGGACCGACGATAACGCCCGGCGCCGTCTTCTTAATGAAACCGTAGATGGCGGCCGTCGCCACGCCCTCAACCACGCCGGCGACCAGCATATGCGGGATCAACATGGCAGGAATAGCCACGGACAGCGGGAAGGGGCAGTACAGCGGAGCGCCCGAAGCATTCGTGAAGAGCATCGGCTGAATACCAAACTCGATTGCCGCGCACAGGGCCGCCAGGCACAGGCCGACCCAGCCGCTCACGATGGCAGAAACCGAGGTGCCCCAGCTCTTGTCGTGCAGACGGCTGTTGAGCGCACGAAACACGATAGCAGCGGCAAACGGCAGCACGAAGGCCATGTTAAAGCAGTTGGCGCCAAAGGACAGGATGCCGCCGTCGCCAAATAGCAGCGCCTGCAGCGCCAGCGCGACCGAAACGGCAATGGCAGCAGCCTCCGGGCCCAACAACAGCGCGATGAGCGCGCCGCCAACGGCGTGACCAGTGGTGCCACCGGGCAGCGGAACGTTAAACATCATGAGCAAGAAGGAAAATGCTGCACAGATGCCCAGGAAAGCCATGTGCTCGCGATCGAGCGTGGCGCGCACCTTCTTGATGCAGTGGACCCAAACGGGCACCATTGCCACCGCCATGACGGCATCGGTCTGCGGGGACAGATAATTATCTGGAATGTGCATGTACGCCTCCCGGTTGTCGACGCACAGAATTGCAACGCCGCTTAAATCACCTTGTCAGTGTTACGCATTGTCAGATTCGTAACACGCCGCGGGCTATCATAGCAAAACGGCGTGCTGCCGACAAAGCAGCACGCCGTTATGTAATGCGCGTGTCATATATGCAGGATCAACGGTGCCTTATACCGAACACCGCGGTCACGCAAAGGCCACAGCAACCGCCATCAGGCCCTACGCTCCCAACGCAAGCCCTATCCGCGGACCTCGCCGTTTACGCCCTTGCATACCTTGGTGACGATCTTCTGGTGCGCCTTCTCGACCTCTTCGCTGGTGAGCGTATGGTCGTCGGAGCGATACGTAAGCGCAAAGGCCATGGACTTTTTGCCCGCTCCGATGCGGATGGGATCGCGGTAGACGTCGAACAGGCGCACGCCCTCGAGCAGCTTGCCGCCGGCGCTGGTAATACGGCGCTCAAGATCCTCGCAGGTCACAGCGTTGTCGACCACGATAGCCAGGTCGTGCTCAACGGCAGGGTACTGCGAGAACTCGCGGTAGTTCTCCTGATTGCGGGCGCCCTTGATCAGCTTGTCCAAGTCGAGCTCAAAGGCAACGACGACCTCGTCGATGCCCATGGCCTCGCGCGCCTTGGGGTGGATCTCGCCAACCCAGCCCAGCACGGTACCGCCCGAGAGCACCTCGGCAGCACGACCCGGTTGCAGGAAGGCATAGCTCTCGCCCTCGACGGGACGGAAGCGAACCTTCTCGATGCGCAGCTGGGCAAGCAGCTCCTCAACGATGCCCTTGCCAAAGAAGAAACGCAGCTTACGGTACTTCATGCTCCAAGACTGCTCGCTCCACTGGCCCGAAAGCACGCCCGCCACGGACTTGGTCTCCTTGGGCAGACTGGCGTTCTCGCGACCGTGGAACAGGCTGCCGACCTCGTACAGATGCACGTTGGGCGTACCGTGGGCCTCGTTGTAGGCCACGGACTGCAGCAAGCCCGGAAGCAGCGAGCGACGCATCTCGGTCTGCTCGGCGACCAACGGGTTCATGAGCACCACGGGGCAACCGCGGCCCTCGGTGGACATGCCGATCTTCTCCAGGTCGCCCGGGGCGGCAAAGCCAAAGGTCGTGGTCTCGTTGAGGCCGCAGGCGCGCAGGATCTCGTCGACCTTACGAGTGAGCTTCTGCTCGCGGGTCAGACCGCCGATGTGGTTCTTGGCAGCCGGAATGGTCGCCGTGACGCGGCCCATGCCCCATAGGCGCAGGACCTCCTCGATCAGGTCGATCTCACGCGGCAGGTCGGGACGGAAGCTCGGCGGCGTGACCATAAAGTCCTCGCCGTCGCGCTCGACGGTGCAGCCCAGGCGGGTGAGCGAGCGCTCGATAAAGTCGGACTCGATGTCGGCACCGCAGATGGCGTGCACGCGGGCCAGGCGCAGCTTGATGCTGTCGATGGTCTTGGGCGCGGGGAACACGTCCACATAGCCGGGAGCGACCTCGCCGCCGGCGATCTCCTCAATCAGCGCGCAGGTAACGTTGGCAACATCCACACAGCCGGTCTCGTCAACCTGGCGCTCAAAGCGAATGGAGGCGTCGGAGATCAGCGAAAGGTCGCGGCTGGTGTGCGAGGTGCGGCCGGCGTTGAAGCAGGCACTCTCGACCATCACGTCAACGGTATCGTCCTCGATCTCGGAATCCATGCCACCCATAACGCCGGCCAACGCCACGGGGCGCTCGCCGTCGGTGATGAGGCCCATGCCGGCGTCGAGCACGCGCTCCTCGCCGTCGAGCGTCGTGAACTTCTCGTCCTGCTGGGCGGCACGAACCACCACACGACGGTGGCCATCGCGCTCGGCAAAGGTGTCCAGGTCAAAGGCGTGCAGCGGCTGACCGGTGAGCATCATCACGTAGTTGGTGATGTCGACGATGTTGTTGTGCGGGCGCACGCCCAGGGCGTTGAGGCGCTTGACCACCCAGTCTGGCGACGGGCCGACCTTGACGTTGCGCACGATGCGGGCAACGTAGCGGTCGCACAGGCCCTCGTCGGCGATCTCGACGGAAAGCTCGTCGTCGGTCGCGCGGCCGGTCTCGACCTTGATGGCGGGCAGCTCAACGTGGAAATCGCGGTCGAAGATGGCGCCGGTCTCGCGGGCCATGCCGATCATGGACAGGCAGTCGGGACGGTTGGGCGTGATCTCACAGTCGAGCACGGTGTCGCTCGAGCCCACGTACTCGGCAAACGGCATGCCGCAGGGCGTATCCTCGGGCAGGATCATGATGCCGGAGTGGTCGCCGCCCAGGCCGAGCTCGCGCGCAGAGCAGTTCATGCCCATGGACACGACGCCGCGAAGCTTGCTCTTCTTGATCTTGACGTCGCCGGGAAGCACGGCGCCGATCATTGCCGTGACGATGTGGTCGCCGGCCTCAAAGTTCTGCGCGCCGCAGACGATCTGCAGCGGGGCGGGGTTGCCGTCGGCGTCGAGATTCTTGTCGCCCACGTCGACCGAGCACACATACATGTGGTCGCTATCGGGGTGCGGGGTCTTGGTGAGCACCTTGGCGGTCACCACGTGGTCGAAGGACTCGCCCACGGTGTCGATTGCCTCGACCTCGGTGCCGGTACGGATATATTCGTCCGAAAGGGTCTTAGGATCCTCCGGAATATCGATCATGGTCTTGAGCCAGTCGTAAGAAACGCGCATGTAGCTCTCCTTTCATATTGAAAGCCTGCGGAAAACAGGCAGAAACTTCAACTTAGAAGCAAGCGCCCTAGAACTGGTTGAGGAAGCGCATGTCACCAGTCATCAACGTGCGCAGGTCGGGCAGGTCGTAGCGCAGGGCCGCGACGCGCTCGGCGCCAATGCCAAAGGCGAAGCCGGTGTACTTCTCGGGATCGATGCCGCAGTTGATCAGGACGTTGGGGTCGACCATGCCGCAGCCCAAGATCTCGATCCAGCCGCTGTGCTTGCAGAAGTTGCAGCCCTTGCCGCCGCACACGTGGCAGCTCACGTCCACCTCGCAGCTGGGCTCGGTGAAGGGGAAGAAGTGCGGGCGGTAACGCGTCTTGCGATCCTCGCCAAACATGCACTTAACAAAGTAGTCGAGCGTGCCCTTCAGGTCGCCAAAGGTGATGCCCTCGTCGACGACCAGGCCCTCGATCTGGTTGAACTGCGGCAGGTGGCAGGCATCGGCCGTGTCGGGACGGTAGACGGTGCCCGGGCAGATCATGTAGATGGGCGGCTTCTGCGACTCCATAGTGTGGATCTGCACGCCCGAAGTCTGGGTGCGCAGCAGCACGTCGGACTCGCCGTGGGCGTGAGCCTCGGGGTGCGCGACGCTGCCGGGGTTGTTGTCGACCACGTAGAAGGTATCGCGGGCCGAGCGGCTCGGGTGATCCATGGGAGCGTTGAGCGCGGTGAAGTTGTAGTAAGAGGTGTCGACCATGGGGCCGGACTCGACGGTGTAGCCGATGCCGCAGAAGATGTCCTCGGCCTCCTCGATGATTTGCTTGATCAGGTGCTGGTGGCCGATCTGCGGACGGATGCCCGGCAGCGTGATGTCGACGGCGTCGTGCTCGAGTGCGCGCTTGAGGGCGGCGGCCTTCATCTCGGTGTTTCGCTCGTCGAGCATGCCCTCGATCAGCTGGCGCATCTCGTTGGCGCGCTTGCCCATCACGGGACGATCCTCGGGGGCGAGCTTGCCCATCATGCGCATCAAGCCGGTGATACGACCCTTGCGACCGAGCAGCTCAACACGCGCAGCCTCGAGCTTGGCGGCGTCATCGGCGCCTGCGACGAGCTCCTTGGCCTCTTCCTCGAGTTTGACCAGATCATCAATCAGACTCATGTCTTCCCTTTCGTCTCTCGCGCATCCACTTGCCGCGGCGGCTGGAGCCACCCGGAGCTGCGGATGTGCGGCCCGGTTCGGTAACAAAAAAACCGCCCTCGGGCATGTGCATTGCCCAAGGACGGTTGAATTCCGCGGTACCACCTTGTTTGACCCGGCGGATGTCTGGCCCGCCGCGCCCACTCTGTGCCCCTTGTCGCGAGGCTCACGGCTTCCCTACTGGGGCTTCGCCGCCGCTGGCCGCGTGCCCGTTGAGGTCGCTGCTCGGGAGTGAACGCTTGGCCCTTGTCACCGCAGGAAGGCTCGCAGCCCATGACCTTCCCTCTCTTGCCGGCGACGCGGCGGGCAAAACCCTCTCCGTCAACGCATTGGGCTATAGGATAACACATTCTGCGTGTGCATCGCCGCGTTCCGTTTTGTTCGCACTGGGTACAAGGCAGGTAGCTGTGCAAACTGGCCGCGCGCCCACCCGAAGCGCTCGGCTCACGAGATCAAGGATATGGTATGGGAAAGAAACTCGATAAGAAGGCCGAGCCTGCAGCGGGCAAGACATCCAAAGGCATGAAGGTCGATAAGGCCGTCAAAAAATTCCGCAAGCTCGAAGGCAAGCTGTGGACTCGTGAGTACCTGCTCAAGATTGCCGAGTTTGACGGCGCGACCATTGCCCCCGCCAACGGCGCAGCAGCGCGTGCCGACGCCATGGGCACGCTTGCCGGCGAGCATCACAAGCTGCTGACCAGCGAGAAGTCCGTTGAGCTCGTACGCTCGTTAGCGCGCGAGACCGTCGCCGGCGGCAAAATCGACGACCCTCAGCTGCTCGACGAGATCCGTGTGCTCGGCCGCGATCAACGTGAGGCCAGTGCCATCCCCACCGAAGAAGCCGAGGCCTGGACCAGGCTCACCTGCGAGGCGGACGCCGTGTGGCGCAAGGCCAAGGCAGCCAACGACTGGGCGAGCTTTGAGACCTATGTGGATAGAATCGTCGCCCAACTTAAGCATCAGGCCGAGCTCATGGACCCCAAGCGCGATCCATACGACGTTTGGCTCGACCAGTACGAGCGCGGCCTTTCCGCCAAGAGCTTCGACGCGTTTTGCGACGAGGTCAAGGCCACGGTCGTGCCGCTCGTGCACGCCATCGGCGAGCGCGGCCAGCAGCCGGCTGCCGACTTTTTGCACGCCCACGTGCCCGAGGCTGCCCAGCGCGCCATGAGCTTCGACCTTATGAAGCTTGTCGGCCTGGACCTGGACGACACCACGCTTGCCTTTACCGAGCATCCGTTTAGCGAGGGCTTTGCCGTGGGTGATGCGCGCATCGCGACGCACATCTACGAGGACGACTGCATCTCCAACGTCTACAGCATCATCCACGAGGCGGGGCACACCATGTACGAGCTGGGCGTCAATCCCGCCTACGCGCGCACCTGCCTGGAGGGCGGCACCTCCATGGGCATCCACGAGAGCCAGAGCCGCTTTTTCGAGAACACCGTGGGTCGCAGCCGCGCCTTTATGGGCCCGCTGCTCGAGGTGCTGCGTCGTCACGCGCCCGAGGTCTACGGCGACGTCGACGAAGACACGCTCTACCGCGCCGTGAACATCGCGCAGCCGTCGTTGATCCGCACCGAGGCCGACGAGCTCACCTATCCGCTGCATATTATGGTGCGCTACCAGATTGAGCGTATGCTGTTTGCCGGCGAGGCTGCGGCCAAGGACATCCCCGCGCTTTGGAACCGCTTTATGGACGAGTACCTGGGCATTCCCGTTCCCGACGACACGCACGGCTGCCTGCAGGATACGCATTGGAGCGGCGGTTCGTTTGGCTACTTCCCCACGTATGCGCTGGGTAGCGCCTACGATGCCATGTTTGTGCCGGCCATGTGCCGCGACGGCGTCGACCTTACCGGTGCCTGCGCGAGCGGCGATCTGGCGCCCGTCCGCGCCTGGCTGGGCGAGCACATTTGGCAGTGGGGCCGCGCCAAAGACGCGCTGGAACTCATCAAGGGCGCCTGCGGCATGGCCTTTGACGCCCGCTACTACTGCAGCTACCTGCAGGACAAGTTCACCACACTGTACGAGCTGTAAGGATTGACCAGCACGCCATCGCCAACGCCAACTATGTTGACGCCAATGTCTTGGCAACGTCAGCGAAAACGACCCTAAGCGAGCAAGGTGACGTGAAATGAAAGGGCGCTGACCTTCTGGTCGCGCCCTTGAAATTGAACGTCAGATTGCCGCTTAGGGGCGTTTGCAGCGTCGAGCAGTTACGCGGTTTGGTAAAACCGCGTAACTACAGAGCCTCGAGTGCGTTGGCGATGCGCTTCATGGCGGCATCGGCGGATGCTTGGTCGGGCGCCTCGGCCAGCACGCGGATAACCGACTCGGTTCCGCTCTTGCGTACGAGCACGCGGCCCTCGCCTGCCAGCGCAGCCTCGGCCTCGGCGATGGCGTTCTGCACGCCCATGTTCTCGAGCGCGGCGTCCTTGTCCGCCACGCGCACGGCCACCTGCGCCTGCGGTAGCAGCTTGCACGGAGCCGTGAGCTGCGAGAGCGTCTCGCGCTCGGCGCGGATCACTTCCATCACGCGCAGCGAGGTCATAATGCCGTCGCCCGTGCGCTCGATATCGCCAAAGATCGTATGGCCCGTCTGCTCGCCGCCCAGGCTGTAACCGCCCTCGCGCATCTTGGCATACACGTGGCGGTCGCCCACACCGCTGGTCACGGCACTTAGGCCGGCAAGCTCCAACGACTTGATCAGGCCAAAGTTGCTGGCAATCGTCGGAACCACGGTACCGCCCGAAAGGCGACCGTGCTTGTTCAGGTACACGCCGCACACGTACAGGATCTGGTCGCCATCGACCACGCGGCCGCGCTCGTCCACGGCCAGGCAGCGGTCGGCATCGCCGTCATAGGCAAAGCCCACGTCCAAGCCCTGCTCCACCACGTGGCGCTGCAGACGCTCCATATGCGTGGAGCCGCAGTCGACGTTGATGTTAAAACCATCAGGCGCGGCATTGATCACGCGCACGTCGGCGCCCAGCGCGTCGAACACCGGCTTGGCCACCGAGGACGCCGAGCCGTTGGCGCAGTCGATGCCGATCTTGACGCCCTGCAGCGAAAAGTTCGCGCTGGCGATGAGCGAGGCAATGTAGCGGTTGCGGCCCTGCATGTAGTCCACCGTGGCGCCGATGTGGTTGCCCGTGGCCAGCGGCACCTCGCTCTTGCCATCGACGTAGTCCTCGATGAGCTCCAGTACGTCCTCGTCCATCTTAAAACCGTCGCTATTGACGAGCTTAATGCCGTTATCGCAAAACGGGTTGTGGCTCGCGCTGATCATGATGCCGCAATCGAAGCAGCCTTCCACGGTCTGATGCGCTACACCCGGCGTGGGGATCACGTGCAGCATATAGGCGTCCGCACCGCTCGCGACCAGGCCACTCACCAGCGCCGCCTCGAACATATAACTCGAGCGACGCGTGTCCTTACCCACGATGACGCGCGCCTTGCGCTCGCGGTTGGCGCCGTAATACCAGCCCACAAAACGGCCAATCTTATAAGCGTGCTCTACCGTCAGCCCAACGTTAGCCTCACCGCGAAAGCCGTCGGTGCCAAAGTACTTCATGCGCTCTCCTTACAAAATAGGGGCGAACAGATTGCCTGTCCGCCCCAAAATGGTACTCGATTATCTGCGCTACCAGAAAAACCCTACGCCGACGCGCTGTCGCGAGCCGCCTGGCATGTAGGAGTCTGACGCAGCGTAAGCGGCTTGTCCCCCGCCTCGGCTGACGTGGTCAGCGTATATGTGATCGTCGTCGTCTCGCCAGCATGCAGGTCAACGGTGCCCGAATAGAAGGGGATTCCATGCCACGTAGCGGCGCCAAGACCAAACTGGGTGCCCTCGACGGTCAGATCAGTAATGTTGCCGCCCGTCGGGGCAAACAACGAGACATTCAGACGCTCGTCGACGCGCGCGGCATCGGGCGCGCTCGCCGCGACGTAGTCGGGCAGCTTGCCGGCCTCCTCCTGCGTCATGATGTTCGTCAGGGTAACGGTGATGCGATACGAGCATGTGCCGTCACCGTTCTTGATGCCCTGGCCAATCTGCGTATCGGCATTCAGGTACCAGTCGAGCTTGGAGAAGCTCAGGTT
The DNA here is from genome assembly GCA_900547715.1 of uncultured Collinsella sp. GTDB lineage: Bacteria > Actinomycetota > Coriobacteriia > Coriobacteriales > Coriobacteriaceae > Collinsella. The sequence goes on from URHU01000001.1 coordinate 19,581, forward strand.
GTTAAAGTAGACACCAGCAACGGGATCTTCACTCGGGTCATCCGGATCGGGCAGCGAGGCGTCGATGTTCATCTCCTTGATAGCGTTCTGCTCGCCATCGTTTTTCATCCACGCGATCAGGCGGCCCTCTTCGGCACCGCGCTCAACGGCGCTGACAAGCTTCGTAACATCGACATCGCCGATACCGCCAAGGATCTTGTCGAAGGCAGCGCTGGCGACGGATGCAAAGATGCCGTCCGACTCCTCGACCGGATAGTTCCAGTACACATCGTGCATGAGGACCTTTGCGGCGTTGGTGCCGTCGACAACCGTTCCGTCGGGCAGCGACACGTTACCGACCAGGCCCAGCAGATACTGCAGGAACACCGGGTCGATACCCACGACGCCGTCAACGTCCTGGCCATATTGAGATTTCCACAGGGCTGCGACACGCTGCGAGTTGCGGGGCCAATCAGGCGAATAGGTATTGCCCGAGTTGTACAGGTTACTGTGGTTGCCGAACAGCGCCTCATCCTCTTCGTCGACGCTCTCGACTGCCTCATCCTCGCTGAGTCCAATGCGGGGAACAAACTCGCCAATCGACATCTGGCCGTCGGTGACCGAAATCAGGCCCTGCGAACCGCCAAAGCCGCCGCAGGCACGAATCTCGACGTTGTTCATGGCGTACACAAGGTAGTTGCGCGTCTGGCCGTTGGCGCCGAGCATCTGCGGAAGGACGGGAGCGACCTTCTCCGCCGCGTCAACCGCGCCGTTGAGGGTGGCAAAGCCGTCCTTGGCCTTATCGACCAGCTCGGTCACCTGGGAAATATGAGTATCGCCAATGCCCTGGATCTTCTCGTTGGCGCTCTTGAACACCTTCGAGCTGCTGGAAAGCGAATCGGCGACCGCCTGCAGCGCGGACACGTTAATCATGCCGTCCTGAAACAGCTTGCCGGGCGTGGCCTGCGAAAGGTTATCGGCCATGGGAACCAGCGCATTGCTCGAGACATCGGACAGGGCGTCGATCATGGTGCGGGCCGCATTGATGTCGCTGCCATACACCGGGATAAACGAAGCCGCCGTCCACAGCGGGCTCGAGGTCTCCGCCTTCATGCTGTCGCAAAGCTCATCAATCTTCTTCGCGTCGTCAGGCAGCGTCGAAAAATCGCCCGACGTGACCTTGTCCTTAAGGCCACCGACAATCTCGACGGCCTCCTTCGCTTCACTCTTTACGGTCTTTGCCGAGTTAAGCAGCATAAAGCCGCTTGCGCCAAGCGCAACGAGAAGCACCGCGACTGCAGCGGCAATAATGGCGCCGGCGTGACGCTTTTTGCGTTCGCCCTTGCGATGGCGATGACGGACCAGACCGTCAGAGGTCGAACTCGACGAAGCGTCGCTACCGTAGTTCAAGCCAAAATCGTAATAATCTTCCTTGGAACCCGAGCCCGCAAACTCGGCACCGCTATCATCCAGGCGGGCGAACGTGCCAGTCTCGGAGGCACCGGTGTAAATCGTGCCAAGGTTACCCGTAAGCCCCGCGCCACCGGCAGAGGGAGTATTGTTGGCGGCCTTGCCGGCATTAACGTTGCCGGCGGCATTTGCGGCGTTGGCAGCACCTGCGTTGTTCGCAGGTACCGAAGGAGCCCCGCTCGGCTGCGACGCGGAGGTTGCACCGCCCGCAAAGACATTCCCTCTTGCACGGCCGGTCTTTTTTGCCTTTTGAGACTGCTCGTACAGAGCGGTAAACATCGCCGTCTCGCCCGGGGACACGCGCTTACTGGAACCGCCCTGTCCAGCGCCGCCCGGCGTGCCGGCCTTACCAGCCCCGTTCGGACGCGGCGGAACTGCAGGACGGCCGCTATCGCTGCCCTTAAAGTGATTACCAGCCATAAAGAAATCCTCGCAATTGAGTCGCAATGAAAAAATCCATAACGTTACTAGTTTATGGCATTTTGAGCATCGACAGCTAAACTCCAGACACGGACGTCAATTGGCGAAAATGCGGCACAACACCTTTTCTATCTTGGCGGCGGCGCCAGCTACACCGTGAGGAACATCATCACGATGATCATGGCAAAGCCGATAAGGTCGGTCGGCAAAAACACCGTGCCCAGCATAACGGCGCTGGTGATGGTCGCCGAAACCGGCTCCACAGTTCCGATGAGGCTCGCACGCACCGAGCCGATGTCCTTAACGCCCTGCATATAGAGCATGTAAGCAAAAAACGAGCCGATAACCACGAATACCGCGAGCGCCTCGACGCCGGCAGCGTCGAGTGCCGGCATATGCGCCCAAGGCTGCACGAAGACGCACGAGACCACGCCCGCCGTGAGCATTGCCGAGCCCGTGACGATGGGGCTGCCGTATTCGGGCAGGATCTTGGCGGGAATCACCGCCATACACGTGGCGCTGACCGCACACATAAGACCTGCTGCCAGGCCAAGCGGCGAGATATTCAGGCTGGTGGGGTCGCCGCCGGTGGCGATTAAAAAGGTTCCACCCAGAGCCAGGCCAATGCCGATAACTTCGCGAGTACGCGGCATGCGGCGATCGGTCACGCAGGTGTAGCCCATGATGATAACGAGCTGCAGGCACTGGAGCACCGTCGCGGTTCCGGCGTTCGTCAGGCGCACGGCCGAAAGATAGCAAAACTGGTTGAACAGCAGACCAAAGGCGGTAAAGAGCAGCAGCTGCTTGCGATCGGCGGGTGTGGTCCAGAGCTTAATCAGGCGCTCGCGGTCGCGCGTAACAACCACGGCCATAAAGAGTAGACCGGCGAGAATCTGACGCACGCTCATAAGCCACAAGGTGTCGACGTGGTAGGTATCGAACAGAAAGCTCGCGCTGGTGCCCGAGAAGCCCCAAAACGAACCGCCCACCAACGTAGCCAAGACGCCCGTGATCATCCTGCGCGTCGAAGCGCTGTTCAGGCGCTCGCGCCAAGCGCGGCGGGTGCTACGGCTGAGCTCATCGGTGCCCTCGGGCACATCAATGTTCGATATATCGGTCATCGGCACCGAAGCCCCTGCGCCTTCGACCTGCTCGACACGCTCTTTGCTCATTCCATTCCCTCGAAGCAGCCTGGAAACAATTCGGCTTACCTTACCACGGCGAAGGCACCAGCCGAAGGCTTGTCCGCTTATCGGTAGGACAATTCCGCAGACGTCTTTCCATAGCTCGATACCGCAATGGCCTTGCATTATGCGACAGTCAAATCGCGGCAGCAGGCTCTTTTGAAATGGATATGACAAAGCCCCCGAATTCCACAATGTAAGCGATTTTTAAAAATGTTCTTGCCACCGAGTTCAGGCTCCGTTATATTATCCCTTGCGCGCTTGCGCACCCTTGATCGGGCGTTTAGCTCAGGGGGAGAGCGCTTCCCTGACACGGAAGAGGTCAGAAGTTCAAATCTTCTAACGCCCACCAAATGTTCGCAGCTCAGAGGCTATGTCCTCTGGGCTGTTTTGTTTTGGTCGCCAAATGGGTCGCCAAATCGCCGGCAAAAGGTACCTCAATTCATGAAAGAGCGGTTCTGAGCGTCTGTTTAGCCTTGTTATCTCAATCGAGTGGGGTTGACCATTTTGAACATAACCGTGCATCTCGTTGACGTTTCTGCGATCGATCCCGGCGAGACCGTTGATATGGCATCAATCGCGGGACGCTATGCCTTACGCGCTTCCAACGGGGATCTCCCAATTGCGTCTCGGAGGGAGGCTGCAGGCGTGGGCCTGCTTCTTCGCGACGCCCTGGGTGTCTTCGACGACATCCAGCTTGCGCGTTCTGCTTTCGGCAAGATTGAGCTTGTGGATGGGGAGGCCCCCTCTATTTCCATTTCACATGGCGGAAGCGTGGCCGTCCTCGCTGTTTCCGATGTTGCTCGGTCGGTCGGAGGACCTATTGGCGTGGATATCGAGGCGATCGATGAGATTGCCCCCGTTGCGGTTGGGCGTATGGCAAACGACGACGAGCGCGTGTGGATTAACGCTGCCCCCAATTTGCAAGAACGCAATCTTCGCCTGAGTCAGACGTGGACGCGTATCGAGGCCATCCTCAAGGCTGAAGGCGTCGGGTTTTCGATTGACCCTCGCAAAGATGGCATGCCCGGTGGATGGAATACTTCGTCGGTGACATACGGTCGCTGCGTCATCTCTTGTGCGGCGCACTCTATGCCTCGTATCGTCCTCAAGGAGCATACCTTTCGGGTAGCATAGGAGCCAATCGCCAATAGGGGAGGCCGCTATGTCACTGAACGCTCAAAACGATATCGCTTCACGGATCGAGGATGCCGTCTTTGAACTTATGGCGACAACTCCGGTGCAGTCGATTAAGGTGGCCGAGGTACTTCGCCTTGCCCATACATCCAAATCGACGTTCTATCGCTGTTATCGCTCTGTCGATGATGTGGTTAAACGGTTTGAAGATGAGCTGCTCCAGAATATGCAGGACATCAATGATGTTGCGTTGGAGGCTCGTTTTGGCGATGCGCAGCTGGACCCTACGCCCACGATGATCAAGCGCATGGAGATTCTCAAGGCTAATCGCTCGAAAGTTTTGGCGCTTAACAGCGATAACGGCGATCCGGTGTTTGCTCACAAGGCAACGATCTTTATGCATGACTATTTTCGTAATCGGCTTCGCTCGACATTTTCCGATGAAACGGACCTCGACCTGTATCTAGCCTTTGCGCTTGCGGGTCACCATAACCTCATTCAGTATTGGCTCGAGGCCCGGCCCGACCTCGAGGCGCGCACCGTTGCCGCTGCCCTCAATCGCATGTTCTACGCACCACTCTTTGTCGACGATGCATCGCGTCATTGGCACCCAAGTATTCCCGATTTTGAAAGGCCGGTCGCGTGAACGGTCGATATCTGGGGATAAACGGTTGTATTCAGGGCGAATTTTAGATACCTCGGATCATTAGCTCAAATACTACGAGTGCGTTTATCTGCTATTTGGAACGCCTAGCCCCAATGTGTCCCATATGATGGGACACATTGGGGCTTTTTGTCTCACGCGTCTCGTTTAACCCCTCGTAAACTTAAGCTACGTTCAAAAGAACCACTGCAGTAGTTCAACGTGTGACGGCACAGAAAAGCCGCGAGCGCTCTCTCACCTTCGCTCGCGGCTGGACTGCGCCATCATTCCGTACACCTTCACATGATTAGGATGTGATATTCAGTGGTTACGCTCGGAAAGAACATGCGCAGCGTCTCGATTGTAGGCGTAGGCTGCACCCCGTTCAAGGATTTTGAGGAGCATCCCGAGACCCAGGGTATTGGCGAGGGCGAGGCGTTTGGCTATGCGGCCCTCGAGGCAATTGCCGATGCCGGTCTTGAGCCCCGCGATATCGACTTTTTCTATCACGGCAGCGCCAATCCGTATCTCGTTGGCGATTGCATTACCCCCAACATGCAGGTTGCCGATTGGTTTGGCGTTCGTGCCAAGGGCTCTGTCCATCATTCCGAGGCTTGCTGCACGGGCTACGTCGCCCTTGAGCAGGCCGTGATGGCAGTCGCCTCCGGTGCCTACGATGTTGTCCTTACGGGTGCCTGCGATTTGGCTTCGACGCTTCCCGTTGAGCATATGCCCTCCCATATTCGTCAGGACTTTACGCTCGACGTTATGATTCCCTCGCTCGATAAGATCTATGACCGCGCTTATGGTCGCCCGCTCGATGGCGCCTTTGGCGTGTCGTTCGACAACTGGATCAACGAGTATTCGATGCAGTACGACCTTACCGCCGATCAGATCGATGACGCCCTGAACGGCCTTACCAAGAGCCTTCGCCGCGGTGCCGTCCTGAATCCCCTTGCCTGGTACGAGACCACGGTCGAGGAGGACGCGAAGGCAGCTGGGTTCGATACCGCCGACGAGTATCTCAAGAGCATGTACAACCCGCGCGTTACGCAGTACCTGCGCGTTACCGGCTTTGAGAAGAAGTGCGACGGTGCCGCCGCTGTTGTCGTAATGCCCACGGAGAAGGCCAAGGCCATGGGTGTCCCATATGCACCTATCGAGGTTATGGGTACGGGTGCCTCTGCTGTCGAGGCCGGTCTGCTCCACAACGAGCACTGGGCTACCGAGCTTGCCGCCAAACAGGTTTATGACCTTACCGGCGTGAGCCCCGATGAGATTGACCTGTTCATGTGCAATGACTTCTTCCTGGCTTCCGAGATCGTTTCGGCCGAGGAGTGCGGCTATATTCCGCGCGGCGAGGCTTGGAAGTACGCGATCGATGGTCGCACCGCTTTTGACGGCGATAAGCCCATCAACCCGCACGGTGGCCGTTGCAACTTCGGTCACGCCCATGGCGCATCCGGCATCGCCGATATCGTCGAGGCCGTCAAGCAGATGCGTGGCGTCGCCGGTGCTACCCAGATGAAGAAGATCCCCGAGACGGCGTTCCTGCGCGGTTTTGGCGGTTCTCAGAACGTGCGCTGCCAGATTCTTCGTACCGTCGCCTAAGCGACCGCGGTTTTCGATTTCCCATAAGGAGTATTCTCATGCAACTCAAAGATATGGAGCCCGTGGTCAAGAAGTTCTACACGGGTCTTGAAGAGGGCATCTATTGGGCACGTCAGTGCCCCGAGTGTGGAGCCGTCGAGTTTCCGCCTCACCTTGCCTGCAATGCCTGCGGCTACCACAAGACCGATTGGGTCCAGGTTTCCGGTCATGGCCATCTAATCGATTTTACCCTGCCTGGTCCGCAGAACGACAAGCCCTACCTCAAGGAGTATGGCAAGTACGCCTACGGCGCCGTCGATATCGACGAGGGTTCTCAGTACACCTACGTCATCTACGGCATTACCAAGAAGAAGGCCCCCGAGATTCGTGCCAAGCTCATGGCGGGCGAGACCGTTGGCGTCCATGCCAAGGTTATCGACCGTCCGGGCTACAAAGAGCTTACGTTCGAGCTTGACGACTAGGTTTTCACCCCTGTAACAATTCGATTCCTCTCTTAGGCCACGGCGGGACCCATGTCTCCAGCCCGCCGTGGTCGCCCCTCTTTTTCGATTGAAAGGCACCATCATGAACGAAGAACTCACTCAGCAGATCTGCGATTTTGCCAAGTCCGCCTACAACTATGACGGCGATGTGACCCCCGAGACGACGTTTGAGACCCTGGGCAAGGGCTCGATGAAGATGATCGCTCTGACCTCCATGATCGAGAACGAACTCGATGCCGAGGTTCCCGTTCGCGAGGTCATGGTCATGAAGACCATCGGCGAGCTTATCGAGCGCACTGCCGAAGAGATGGAGTAACTGCCATGGACCTGATGCAGACCCTGCGCGAGCAGGCTGCCGCCAAGCCTATGCGCGTTGCTTTTCCCGAGGGCGAAAACGAGACCATGATGCAGGCGGTCGCAAAGATCGCCACCGAGCATCTTGCCGAATGTGTGCTGGTCGGCGATGGCGGCAAGCTCAAGGAGCTTGCCGATGAGCGCGGCATCTCCCTTGACGGCATCGAGATTGTCGATGTGACCGACGAGGAGGCGAACGCCGCCTGCTGCGAGCGCTACCTTTCTCATCCGGATTGCAAGTTTAAGCCCAAGGGCGCTGCGCGCCGTATGACGCGTCCGCTTGAGCGCGCCCTGATTTTGCAGGTGCTCGGCGATGTCGACGTTATGTTCGCCGGTATCGATAACGCCACGGGCGATATTATCCTGGCTGGTCAGACCATCGTCGGTCTTGCCGACGGGGTGGACACCGTGAGCTCGTGCGGTATCGCCGACATCCCCAACTGGAATGGCGGCGAAGGTGGCCTTTTGGCTTTTGGCGATTCTGCCGTGTGCGTTGACCCCACGAGCGAGGAGCTTGCCTCGATCGCGATTTCGTCGAGCGAAACGGTGCGCTCACTGACCGGATGGGATATCCGTTGTGCGCTGCTTTCGCATTCAACTGACGGTTCGATGGACAATGAGCTTGTCGAAAAGGTGCGTCGTGCTCGCGAGATTGCCAACGATCGCCGTCCCGACCTGGCCATCGACGGTGAGTTCCAGTTTGATTCGGCGATTAACCCCAAGGTTGCGGCCAAGAAGGTACGTCGTGAGTCTGCTGTTGCGGGCAAAGCCAACGTGGTCATCTGGCCCGATATCAACGTGGGCAATATCGGCGTCAAGATTATCCAGAATCTGACCGGCGCCAATGCTTACGGCCCCATGCTTCAGGGCTTCAAGAAGATCGTGTGCGATTGCTCGCGCTCTGCGCCCGTCGATGAGATCGTCGGCAACGTGGTGATGAGCTGCGTGCGCGCCCAGGCGCTTAAGGAGGCTTAAGGCATGTCCGATAAAAAGACTCCCTGGCGCATCCTGGTAATCAACCCAGGTTCCACTTCCACGAAGGTGGGCGTTTTTGAGGGCGATGAGTGCAAGCTCAGTAAGAACGTTGCGCACGATGCGAAGGACCTTGCCCAGTTCGACGGGGTTTCGGCTCAGATGCCGTATCGCTGCGATCTGATTCTAACGGCGCTCGACGAAGCAGGGCTTTCGCTCGATGACTTCGATGCGTTTGTTGGCCGCGGCGGTGGTCTGCTTTCGCTGCCCGGCGGCACCTATGCCATCAATGAGGTCATGCTCGAGCATGCCCGCATCGGCGCGAATGGCGTTCAGCACCCGGCACAGCTGGGTCCCCAGATTGCCTATGAGTTCGCCTCAAAGACGGGAAAGCCCTCTTTTGTGGTGAATCCTCCTGATACCGATGAGCTGTGCGACCTCGCACGCATGACGGGCATTAAGGGCGTGTATCGAAACGTGCACCTGCACGCCCTTAATCTCAAAGAGACCGCCATTCGCCACGCGGCAAAGCTCGGTCGTACATATGACGAGTGCAACTTTATTGTCTGTCATATCGGCGGCGGCATTTCGATTTCTGCCCACCTTAAGGGCAAGATGGTCGACGGCAACGACATCGTCGGCGGCGAAGGCCCCATGGCGCCGACGCGCTGCGGATCGGTTCCCGCGATCGAGGTTGCAAAGTACACCGCGGAGCACGGTCTTGATGTCGCCCGCGCCCATTGCATGAAGACCGGCGGCTTCGTTGACCTTTTGGGTACCTCCGATGCCATCGAGGTGTGCGAACGTGCTGCAGCGGGAGATAAGGCCGCAGCTCGCGCCTGGGATGCAATGGTCTACCAAATCTGCAAGTGGATTGGCGAAATGGCATGTGTGCTGAAGGGCAATGTCGACGGTATCTTGCTCGGAGGCGGCATGGTCCACAGCAAGGAGCTCGTTGCCTCGATTGAGGAGCACTGCTCTTGGATCGCCCCCGTATCGGCTTATCCCGGCGAGTTTGAACTCGAGGCGATGGCGTCTGGCGCCTGTCGCGTGCTCGATGGCGCTGAGGAAACGCTCGCGTACAGCGGAGAGCCCGTGTTCACTGGTTTCAACGACTAATAGTGCTGTGTTTGGGGCGGCCGATGGTGACGTCCGGCCGCTCCGGCCCTTTTTTCTAAGTGTAAGGATGGATCATGGATAAAACCAAGATCAAGTACCTGGTGGGCATTTATGCTGCCGCCATGTGCATCATGGGCATGTTGGTGCCCGTTCCCATCGTGGCCTCTGTTGCTGCTGCGTTTCCCAACGAGAACATCGCTGCCGTCCAGATGATCATCGGCATCATTCCGCTCATGATGGCTGTGTCCGCCATGCTCGTGTCTTCCCAGCTCGCCTCTCGCGTATCCAAGAAGAAGACGACGCTTGTCGGCCACGTTATCGTGATGCTCGCCGGCGCCTCGGTGCTGGTGTTCCACGATTCGCTTGCCCAGGTTCTTGCGGCCTCTGCCGTGATGGGTCTTGGCCTTGGCGCCGTGCAGAACTCGACCGACGCTCTGATCGCCGACTATTTCGGTGGCAAGCAGCGTTCGTTTGTCATGGGCATCTACTCAACCTTTGTTGCACTGGGTGGCATTATCTGGACGATGGTTTCCGGCATCTTGGGTTCTGCCGAGTGGTTCCACAGCTATGCGGCGTACTTCATCATGATCGTGTTTATCGTCATTGAGGCCGTCTGCCTGCCCGAGGGTCATCTTGAGCCCAAGCGTAAGGTCAACGTGTTTGCCAACATGCCCAAAGAGGTCGCGATTATCACGGTCATGAGCTTTGTGTTCGTACTCACGTTCCAGCTCTTTAGCTCCAATGTCTCGCTGCTTGTCGTGGGTCGCGGCTTTGGCGGCACTGTTGAGGCTGGCCTCGCTTCGACCGTCATGACGGTCGCCGGCATTGCGGCTGGCCTTTTAGTGGGCCCGCTGTTTGCCAAGTTCAAGAACCTGTCGATGCCGATCGCGTGGGGCGTGACGCTCGTTGGCCTGGGCCTGACGCTGGTTGCGCCCGCCTTTATGGTGCTGTGCGTTGCGGGCTTTGTCGTTGCGCTGGGCAAGGAGACCTACGTGCCGCTGGAGGGCAATTTTGCCGCCGGCAACTCTGCTCCCGAGGGACGTGCGTTTAACCTCGCCATTGGCATGGCGGGCATCAACTTTGGCATGGCACTGTCTCCCATTGTGTTTGAGGCCGTGACGTCGCCGTTTGGTGCAACGATTGACCAGAAGTTCATCGCCGGCATGATCGTCTGTGCGGCTTGTGTCGTCTTTGGCGCCATTAAGTATCGCAAGCTCACTCCGGCCCAGCTTGCCGAGGCCGAGAAGATGGCGGCCAGCGGCGAGGCGGAGTAACCGCTCGAGTAGTTGCTTTTCCGCCCATCACGTTTTATCGGGGCCGCCGACATATGCCGGCGGCCCTCTTTCTATCAATGGCTTGATAGCTCGCGAAGAGAAGTAATAGCTCCTCGCCTATCGAATGCCGGCGGACGGGGTGCCGGGGCTACAGTCTTCCGAGCGTTTGCAGTCCCGTCGCTCCGTCCGCCGGCATTCGACCGCAACATGTTGGTCAAGCATAATCTTTTGGATTCTTTTGGCGTGAGTGGCTTGGTTTTAGCAGGATTTGTCAGCGGCTTGACTAAGGGGGTTTTATAGCTGCCATGCAGGTAGCCGTGTTGGTAACGTTTTACCGACCTGTCAAATACCCCTCATTTATAATGCGTCTGCAAAATGACTAATTGCTTTGACCTGCTGAAACACTATATGTTGTGTTTGACCTAAAAAAAGAATACAGGATATAGATGCGTCTTTGTCGTATGATAGATGGCGGACAGAGAACGAAGACCTTATTCGTCCCATTTGGACACGCCTTTGAGTCGCTTGATTGGCCGCGAGGATTGTCCGCATGAGGACCTATGGTTTATCGAGAACACAGATTGCGCGACGGCGCCGCAAGACAGGGGCAAGCCCTGCCGGGCATCGTTTGGCTCTGAAGTGCAATGAGGCTACGACGCGAAAGAGGCAAGAGGATGAAGATCATCAAGCGCAGCGGCACCGAGGTTGTCTTTGACATCGACAAGATTGTCAATGCCATCCGCGCCGCCAACTTGGAGGTCGAGGAGAGCTCTCGTCTAACCGACCGCCAGGTGGTTTATGCGGCGCAAAACGTCGCCGAGGCATGCGAGAACGCGGGCCACACCGTTTCGGTTGAGGAGATCCAGGATTTGGTCGAAGACGAGATCATGCGTCTCGACTGCTACGAGGTTGCCCGCCACTACATCATCTATCGCTATGTTCAGAGCCTGAAGCGCCAGAAGAACACGACCGATGACAAGATCCTGTCGCTGATCGAGTGCAATAACGAAGAGGTCAAGCAGGAGAACTCCAACAAGAACCCGACCGTCAACTCCGTTCAGCGCGACTATATGGCTGGCGAGATTTCCAAGGACCTGACCCAGCGCGTGCTGCTGCCTCAGGAGATCGTGGATGCCCATAATGAGGGCCTGATCCATTTCCACGATTCGGATTACTTTGCCCAGCATATGCACAACTGCGATCTGGTGAACCTGGAGGACATGCTCCAGAACGGCACTGTTATTTCGGGCACGCTGATTGAGAAGCCGCACAGCTTCTCGACCGCCTGCAATATTGCGACGCAGATTATCGCCCAGGTTGCTTCCTCCCAGTACGGCGGCCAGTCCATCTCGCTGACCCATCTTGCCCCCTTTGTTGAGGTGAGCCGTCAAAAGATTCGTGGCGAGGTCGCCCGCGAGCTCGAGGAGCTCGGCGTTTCCGCATCTCCCGAAAAGGTTCGCGAGGTCGTTGAGGATCGCCTGCGTGACGAGATCCGTCGCGGCGTCCAGACGATTCAGTATCAGGTCGTGACCCTTATGACCACCAATGGCCAGGCGCCGTTCGTGACGGTCTTTATGTATCTTAACGAGGCCCGTACGCCTCAGGAGAAGCACGACCTTGCCATGATCGTGGAGGAGACGCTTCGCCAGCGCTACGAGGGCGTTAAGAACGAGGCCGGCGTGTGGATTACCCCGGCATTCCCCAAGCTTATCTATGTACTCGAGGACGATAACGTTCACGAGGATTCCCCGTACTTCTACCTGACCCAGCTGGCTGCCAAGTGCACCGCCAAGCGCATGGTGCCCGATTACATCTCCGAGAAGAAGATGCGCGAGCTCAAGCTGTCTAAGGGCGAGACCGCCGGCAACGGCGATTGCTACACCTGCATGGGTTGCCGCAGTTTCCTGACGCCCGACCGTTCGGGCAACGGTTTTAACAACGTTGCCAACGCGCTGAACTACGACCCGAACAAGCCCAAGTACTATGGTCGCTTTAACCAGGGCGTTGTGACCATCAACCTGCCTGATGTCGCACTGAGCTCGCACCAGGATATGGACAAGTTCTGGAAGATCTTCGATGAGCGCCTTGAGCTTTGCCATCGTGCCCTGCTGTGCCGTCATGAGCGTCTGATGGGCACGCTTTCGGATGCCGCGCCGATTCTTTGGCAGTACGGTGCCCTGGCACGTTTGAAGAAGGGCGAGACGATCGATAAGCTGCTCGTGGGTGGTTACTCCACCATCAGCCTGGGGTATGCCGGTCTGTATGAGTGCGTCAAGTACATGACGGGCCACAGCCACACCGAGAAGGAGGGCACGCCGTTTGCCATGGCCGTCATGCAGCACATGAACGACAAGTGCGCCGAGTGGAAGGCCGAAAGCGATATCGACTTCTCGCTGTACGGCACCCCGCTTGAGTCGACGACCTACAAGTTTGCCAAGTGCCTGCAGCGCCGTTTTGGCATTATCCCGGGCGTGACGGACAAGGGCTACATTACCAACAGCTATCATGTCCACGTTTCCGAGGAGATCGATGCCTTCGATAAGCTTAAGTTCGAGGGTATGTTCCAGCAGCTTTCGCCGGGCGGTGCTATCTCCTACGTCGAGGTTCCCAACATGCAGGACAACCTTAAGGCTGTCATTCGCGTGATGCAGTACATCTACGACAACATCATGTACGCTGAGCTCAACACCAAGAGCGACTACTGCCAGGTGTGCGGCTACGACGGTGAGATCAAGATTGTTGAGGACGATGGCAAGCTGGTGTGGGAGTGCCCCAATTGCGGCAACCGCGACCAGGAGAAGATGAATGTCGCCCGTCGTACGTGCGGCTACATCGGTACCCAGTTCTGGAACCAGGGTCGAACCGAGGAGATCCGCGACCGCGTGCTGCATCTCTAATACCGCTCCGGGGCTGAACCGAGAGGGCCGCTTGGGCATTTGCTCGCTATTTCGGACAGTCCTGCGCAAGACGAAGGCCACATTAAGTGGCCTTCTTTGCGTGCGGAACTCATATCGAGCAAAAGCCCAAGCGGCCCTCTCGGTTCAGCCAAGTTAACGTAGCTGAGATACAGCGCGCGGTCTGCTCACTCCTCGAAGTTCTTAGCGGAAATAATTTGAGCTGCAGCTGCGATTTACTTGCGATGGCGGTTGAGCCGCAACCCAGTTTTTATTGGACCTCGAACCCTATGCTCGATGTTCGCTTCGTTCATTGAGTTACCCTTTGCATGAGGCCGGGACATATCGTCCCGCCCGCAGTTTCGCAGGCCGAAGGCCGAGAATGTTTGAGGACGGGATGATATGTCCCGGCCTCCCAGGAGAGTTACCTATGAACTACGCGAACATAAAGTATTTCGACATTGCTGATGGGGAAGGCGTTCGTACTTCTCTGTTTGTGAGTGGGTGCCGTCGTGGGTGCAAGAATTGCTTTAACTCTGTCGCGTGGGACTTTGCTGCGGGCGAGCCGTTCGATCGCGCCGTCGAGGATAAGATTATCGAGAGTCTCGATCATCCCTTTATCGATGGCCTGACGATTCTGGGTGGCGAGCCTATGGAGCCCGAGAATCAGGCGGGGCTTGTTGACTTCATTGAGCGTGTTCGTGCCACTTATCCTGCGGGGTCAGGAAAGACCATTTGGTGTTTTACCGGCGACGTGCTCGAGGAGCTTATGCCGGGTGGCCGTCATCATACCGAGGTGACGGACCGTATCCTAGCCTGCCTCGACATGTTGGTGGACGGCCCGTTCGTTCAGGATTTGTACGATATTTCGTTGCGCTTTAGGGGCTCGAGCAACCAGCGCGTGATCGATATGAACGCCACGCGTGCCCGTGCCGAGCGTGAGAACGTTGCGCTTTGTGACGCCGTGGAGCTTTGGCGGGACGATCCGGTATATTCGACCCATACTATGTAGCTTGTGGCCGATGCCGGAGGGCGTGGTACCATAGCGCGAACGCAAAATCGGAAAAGTGAGGCCCAGATGGTCGATCAGGAAAAAGTCGAGGCCGCCATTAAGCTGTTGCTTGAGGGCATAGGCGAGGACCCAACTCGTGAGGGCCTGCTGGAGACCCCGGCTCGCGTTGCCCGTATGTATGGTGAGATCGCCGGCGGTATGGACCAGAGTGCCGAGGAGCATCTGTCCAAAACCTTTGCCGTCGCTTCGAACGATTTGGTTATCGAGCGCGACATCACGTTCTACTCGCTGTGTGAACATCATCTGCTGCCGTTTTATGGCAAGGCTGCGATTGGCTATATCCCTAACGGTCGTGTGGCGGGTCTGTCTAAGCTTGCTCGCACGGTTGAGGTCTATGCCCGTCGTCTGCAGCTGCAGGAGCAGCTGTGTGCACAGGTTGCCGATGCCCTCATGGAGTATCTCGCTCCCCAGGGAGCGATTGTGCTCATGGAAGCTGAGCATATGTGCATGACCATGCGCGGCGTGCAAAAGCCTGGCACCAAGACCGTGACGCTCGCTCGTCGCGGCGTCTTTGAGGCCGATCCGGCGCTCGAGGAGCGATTCTTTAGGATGCTGGGACGCTAACTATGAGAGTCGTCAACGACTTTACATCGAATACTGACGAGGGAACGCCGCGTCGCGGTTTTATGGCTTCGGGCCTGGCGCCTTTTGGTGCCATGCCTCGCATTGATTACATCTGTGCCAACGGTCTGTTCCGGCGGCACCTGGGCAACATTGCACAGTTGGAATCGGGGCGCATCTTCTGCCGCCACGGTATTGACCACCTGCTGGATGTCGCTCGCATTATGTGGATCAAGAATCTCGAGGAAGAGCTCGAATTTGACCGCGAGGTCATCTACGCTACGGCACTTCTTCACGATATCGGCAAAGATGAACAGTATGAATCGGGTATATCCCATGATGTTGCAAGCGAGCGCGTCGCTGATGCAATACTCGCCGGCATGCCCGATGGCGTGGCGTTTGAGCCGGCCGATGCCGCAGCAATTAAGACGGCCATTCTGGGCCATCGAAAGCTGCGCGTGAACAGCCAACCGCTTGAACGTCTGCTCTATGCAGCCGACAAAGCGTCGCGCGCCTGCTTTGCATGCCCCGCGCGCAATGCTTGCAACTGGAGCGATGATAAAAAGAACCTGTCGATTCGCGTGTAGTTAGTTTGCACGGTCGGGGTTCTAAACGAAGGAGACGATCGCGATGAGTAACAAGAAACTGCCCGAGAATGCAACCAAGACTGAGGGTGCTGAGCTCGCCCGTCGTGGTAGGGGTGAAATTTCTACTGCGACGGCGGTGCCTCACGTGAGCTATGACGATCTGCGCCATGCCGATCGTATTGTCATTGACGGCCTTGAGGTTTTTGCCAACCATGGCGTGTATCCCGAGGAGAACGCGCTGGGTCAGAAGTTCATCGTTTCTCTGGTGCTCTATGCCGACCTGCGTGCAGCGGGGGAGCACGATAACCTGGACGCCTCGATTGACTACGGCTCGGTGTGCCACGATGTCGATGGCTATCTGCGCGAGCATACGTTTAAGCTCATCGAGGCGGCAGCCGAGGGTGTGGCCCAGATGCTGCTGCGTCGTTACCCCTTGCTGCTTGGCGTGCGTGTTAAGCTCGATAAGCCTTGGGCGCCCGTCGGTCTTCCCCTGGCAAGTTGCGGTGTCGAGATCGAGCGCGTGCGCTAACCGGTTCTAATACGTCTCTATGGGTGGCTGCTTGAGCCGCTGCGACAGAGCTCTATTGTTGGGGCAGTACGTGTCGAGCAGGGCGTGAAACCGCTGATTGTGGCTTGGCTCGAGCAGGTGGACGAGCTCGTGGGCGACAACCATGTCGAGACACTCGATGGGATAAGCGGCAAGTTCGCGTGCGATGCGAATGGCTCCGGTCTCGGGCGTGCATGAGCCCCAACGCGTTTTCATGCTGCGCACGGAAACGCGGGCCACGGTGACGCCCATTGCGATTTCGTACGCGCGCACGATGTCGCGTAGCGCTGCGGTGACCTCGGTCGTATAAAGCTGGCTGATGTGGGCTTGGAGCTCGTCGGACGTTAGGCCGTCGAGGATTGCGCGCCGCTTGGCCTGTGGGCCTTCGTCCGTTTCGTCGGTACCCATAAAACTTGCGAAGGTAGCCTGCTTGGGTCGCGGTGCGGGTGATGCAAAGTTGTGATCGAGCGCATCCTGTACCGTGATGGGCTTGCCCCAAAGTGCAATGATGGACGAGGGACTGAGTGGCTCTCGCGCCGCCGCCTGACGTTGCTCGCGCTGGGCAAGTCGGCTGACAATCCAGGCGCTGTTGCGCTTCACAAATGCCTCGATGCGCTCGCGGCTGGCGCCGAGCGGTGCGCTGGCGTGGGCCTCACCGCTTGATGTGACGCGTAGGTTGAAGTTTTTGACGCGTTTTTTGGTAACGACGACGGAGATGGGCGTCCCATCCGGTCGGGATACAGAAATCGTAAACTGCTGCGTCAAAAGCGGTCCTTCAGATTGGGGACGGGCCGGCATGTCGACCGTTCGGCATGCCGGCCCGCTCAAGGGATGTGAAATTAATAGCGCTCAAAGAAGGCAAGCGCGTTGTCGCTGCAGAGCTTCTGCATCACGGTCTTGCCAAAATGCTTGGAAAGCATGTTCTGGAACTCGGGCATCTTGCTGGCATCGGAGAGGAAAGCAGGCACCGTGGCGCCGTCCCAGTCGCCGCCGAGCGCGATGACGTCCTCGCCGCCCAGGTCGAGCCAGTGCTCGATATGTGCCGCTAGCTGGTCGAAGGTGACGTCTGCGGCGGTCTTGTCGGTTGCGTCGTTGGATAGGAACTCGCTGCAGTAGTTGAGGCCGACGATACCGCCCATGTCGCGAATGGTGCGGAACTGGTCGTCGGTGAGGTTGCGCTTGACGCCGCAAACCGCGCGGGAGTTGGAGTGGCTGGCAACGAAGGGGCGCGTGGCGTGGGCGACAACCTCGTCAAAGCACTCATCGTTGAGGTGGGAAACGTCGAGCACCATGCCGGCGTGCTCCATCTGCGTAAGCGCCTCGATACCGGCGGCGGTGAGGCCGGCGTGGGTGTCGTGGCCGCTCGCGAGCGGTCCCTGCGCGTTCCAGCTGAGTGACGACATAAGCACGCCCAGGCTCTTGAGCACCTCGATCAGCGCGGGGTCCTCGGCAAAGAACGTGGCGTTTTCGATGGTGTGGATGCAAGCGACCTTGCCGTCTTTGAGCGCAGGGCGAATGTCTGCGGCGCTGCGTACGTTGACCATGCGGTCGTGGTTGAGCATTGCCTGGCCGCTCATATGCGCCATGATTTGCGCCTGGAAGCGCGCGGCGTGGGCGGTGGGAATCTCGTCGGGGACAAACGTGGCGAAGCACTGTGCCCACGGCGTGTTGCCGATCTTTGCGAGCGAGATGGCGCAGGCGTTGCCCTCGATGAGGTCGAAATCTTGCGGATGCGTTTCGTCGCCGGGGAAATAACCGTCGGTGCCGGCGGTAAAGCGCAGGTCGAGATCGAGCGTGGCCCAGCCGATGCGGTCGGCGGTGTCGCAGTGTAGGTCAAATACGGGATATGCCATGGTTCCTCCGGTTGCAGCGTTTCTTTGCAAACTGTCATTGAATTGTATGACTAGGGTATAGTTAGCGCCATATGTTCACGGCGGCCTGCGTTGTGCGCCGCCCTTATCACGGAGGTTACCATGTCCAACCAGGGCAAGAAGGTCAAGACCCATTATCGCGGCACGCTCGACGACGGCACGCAGTTCGATAGCTCCTACGATCGCGGCGAGCCGCTGGAGTTCACCTGCGGTGCCGGTCAGATGATCAAGGGCTTCGACGCCGCTGTTGTCGATATGCAGGTGGGCGAGAAGAAGACCGTGCACATTCCTGCTGCCGATGCCTACGGCGAGCACAATCCCGAGATGGTTCTGACCTTCCCGGCCGAGCAGGTTCCCAACATCGAGCAGATCGAGAAGGGCATGAAGCTCTTCCTGTCCACGCCGAGCGGCATGCCCGTCCCCGCCGTGGTCATCGACGTGACGCCCGAGGCCGTGACGCTCGACGCCAACCACGAGTTGGCCGGCAAGGACCTCAACTTTGATATCGAGCTCGTCGAGGTCGAGGGCTAGAGTATGCCTGAACGCTTGGTTTCGACGACATGCTTGGGAAATCTCAACGATCCGTCCTATGAACTCCTGCTTCGCCGGGAGCTGGGCGGTGTCTTTGAAGTTGACGAGCTACTGCTCGATTGGGACCAGGCTGATGTATGCGCGTTTGTGGGCGTGACGGAGCTGGGGCGCACGATCGATGCTCGGCTGGATACTGCCGACGGCGGTCGTCTTGTCGATGGCGACGTGCTCGCCATTGACCGTTCGGGCATGGTACCCGTGGCGGTTGTCGTGCGCCTGCGCAGCGCCGAGGTTTATTTGGTCGAAGTCGACCGCATGGATCCGATTGCGCTCGCGCATGCGTGCTGGGAGATCGGCAACATGCATGCGCCGCTCTTCCGGGGCGACTCGGACGAGCATACCGTGCGCATGTATACGCCGGTGCAGCCTGTTTTGGTCCGCATGCTCCGGGGTGTCGAGGGTGTTCGGCTCTCAGTGGTCACGCGCGAGCTCGATGCCAGCCGGCGCTTTGCGTCGAGTGCGGCGGAGGTCGTCGTGAGCATGGCTCCCGACTTTACGATCGTAAAGAAGGCGCGCGGTTAACGTGCGTATGAGTAAGACGGACTTTGAGAGGCAACTATTCAAAGTCCGTCTTACTGTTGATGAGGTGCTTTGGGGGAAAGCATATGGGTCTTGAGGGAATCAAGCTGATTGCATGCGATTTGGACGGCACGTTGCTGCATCCGGGGGAGCGCGAGCCGCGTTCCGAGGCCTTTGAGCTTATCGATGAGCTACATCGTCGCGGTATCGTGTTTATGCCGGCGAGCGGCCGTCAATATGCGAGCTTGCGCTACCTGTTTGCCCCGGTGGCCGATGAGCTCGCCTATGTATGCGAAAACGGAGCCCTGGTGATGAGCGAGGGGCGTGCCGTCGTCAAGCGTTCCATGGAGCGTAGCCTTGCTATGGATATCGCGAATGCCGTGGTTGCGTATCCCCATGCCGACGTGACCCTTTCGTGTGAGGGGCACCTCTACACCATGAGCGGCAATGATGCGTTCGTCGACCATTTGCGCTATGAGGTCCACTGCGATGTGGCGGTGGTCGACCGTCCCGAGGACATCGACGAGGACGTCATTAAGATTGCCTTCCAGACGCCCGAGGTGGATCAGCCGGCCGCGCTGGAGTATTTCGAGCGCCTCTTTAGCGACCGTGTCGACGTGATGACGTCGGGAACCGAATGGACGGACTTTATCGGTTTCGGTTCGGGCAAGGGCTCCGCGCTTGCCGATTACGGTCGTGCCCTGGGTATTTCGCCCGATGAGATGATGGCGTTTGGCGACAATGAGAACGATCGCGACATGCTTAACGTCGTGGGCCATCCCTATCTGATGGAGAGCTGCAATCCCTCTATGCGTGGCATCAACGACCGCGTCCGCTACGTGCGCACGGTCGAAGAAGAGCTGCGTCGTCTACTTGCTGAGTAGACATTTGGGACATGTCTAGAAATCTACTTTTTGCTGCAGAGTGCGGAAAGGTGGATTCTAAGGCATGTCCCAAACATCTATCGGCAGTCGGGGCAGAGACCCTCGAAGATGGTGTAGTGCGACGTGACGTGCCAGCCGATTTGCTCGGACGCTTTGGCGTCGAGCTGGGCATCGAAGGGGAGCGGTACGTCGATGACGCGGCTGCATGAGGTGCAGATGATATGTGCGTGCGGCTCGATCGTGCGATCGAAGCGGCTGCCGCCCGGCGTCTTGATGGAGAGGATCTCGCCGGCGTCGGCCAAGAGATTGAGATTGCGGTAGACCGTACCGCGGCTGATTTTGTCATCCTGCGCGCGTACGACGTTGTAGATTTCGTCGGCGGTGGGATGGTTATAGCTTTGGCGCACGGCGTCAAGAACCAGCTTTCGCTGCTTGGTATTCCTTCTTTGCACCGCCATGCGCCTCGCCTCTTTTCTATCAACGGTCGTAGGTAAATGATACCGTATTTAGCACACAATACTAATAATGAGGACTGAAACCGTCTTCATTGGCAAGTGGGGCTCGGGCCTGGGCGTCTACGAGGCGAAAGCGCGTTCCCATGCGCTCGTAGGAGGCATGAAGCGCCTCGAGATGAGATAGGATGCTTGCCGGAGCCCCCTGTATCTCCATCTCGACTGAGCCGTCTTCCATGTTACGCACCCAGCCGGTGAGTGCGCGTGCCTGCGCGAGGTTGGTGTTGGTAAAGCGAAAACCAACGCCTTGGACTTGCCCCGCCCAGCGCAGGAAATAGCGCAGGGGAGTGTCTTGAGTGGCCTCGTCGCTTGCGAGCACAGTAAGCCTGCAGCGCAGCTCGAGCTCGACGTTTGATGGTTTTTGAGGCTCTCGACTGCCGCCGGTGACGCTGGAGAAAAACGTATCGAAGAGGCCCATCGCTATGCCTGCTTGCCTGCGTCGGCCGGGAAGGTTATGCCGGCCTGCTGGCGCACGGCATCCATGATGCGCAGCGAGACGAGCGTGACATCGCGGTAGTGGCCAAGCTCGTGGCGCCCCGCCGGGGTCTCCCAAATCTCTTCCTTGACGTTATCGATGCCGCCGATGGCGGTGATAAAGTCTGTGAGTTCGTATTCCATGGTGTTGCTCGATTTGGGCAGGTCGAGAACGAGGCTGTTGTCGCCCTGTTCGCGTGGTGTCTCGGTCGCCGAGCCGCGTACGACATCGCCGCGATAGTCGATGCGGACGTTGCGGGGCGTTGACAGATGGTCAATCTGGATAGTGCCACGTTCGCCTTCGATCTGCGAGGGCAGTAGGTCATTCGTAATTTTGGAGTGTGCGAGCTCGACGGAGATACGGCCACCGCCGTAGCTGGCGAGGATGGAACCGCAGCCATCGATGGGACCGTGCGTGAGCTGTCGCGTGGTGGGGTCGAGCAGAGTAGCCATGCTCGTAAGGCCGGAGGGCATGCCGAAAATCTCGACCATGGGCTCGACGGTGTAGACGCCAATGTCCATGAGGGAACCCGATGCCATATTGCAGTCGAAGATATTGGTAGCGCGTCCCGCGAGAATCTCGTTGTAGCGCGAGGAATACTTGCCAAAGCGCAGCGAGGCGCGGCGGATGGGGGCGATTTCACCCAAGGCGTCCTCGATGGCGTGGAAGGCGGGATCGTGGAGGGGACGCATGGCCTCGAGGGCCACGACATCTGCTGCCTCGGCAGCGCGGAAGACTTCCAGCGCCTGCGCCTCGGTGGCGCAGAAGGGCTTCTCGACGATGACGTGCTTGCCACCGGCGATGCAGGCAAGGGCCTGCTCGTAGTGAAGTGCGTTAGGGCTGCCGATGTAGACGGCATCGACGTCGGCAGCGGACGCAAGCTCGTCAAGCGCGGTGAAGTTACGCTCGCCACCGTGCTTGGCGGTGAAGGCGGCGCCGCGATCTGCATCGCGCGAGAGCGTGCCCACAAACGCAGCTTGGTCGTTGGCGTTGACGACCTGGATAAAGTCGTCGGTAATCATGGATGTGCCGATGGTCGCTATACGCAGCATGTATCCCCCTCGTGCCGTTCGGTTTACAGGATGAGTGTAGCGCGAAGGGGTTGGAAATAGCGTGCGAAAACGCCGTTACAGGTCGCTCTCGTTAAAGCCGGTGTCGATATCGAGATTGCTGCCGTCGGCCGCCGTGGTGGCGAGCTCGTCGCAGCGCTCATTGAGCTCGTGGCCGGCATGCCCCTTAACCCAAATGAACTCCACCTTATGCTTACTCTTTGCGGCAAGCAGGCGCTCCCATAGGTCGCGGTTTTTGACAGGCTGCTTGTTGGCAGTCCTCCAGCCGCGTTTTTTCCATCCGTCAATCCAGTGCTTGTTGAAGGCGTTGACGACGTACTGCGAATCGGAATGGACTTCGACGTCGCAGGGGCGGTTGAGCGCCTCGAGTGCCACGATGACCGCCATGAGCTCCATGCGGTTGTTGGTGGTCTTGGCGTAGCCGCGCGAAAGCTCAGAGGTGAAGGTCTTGCCGGCGGGGTTGGTGTATTTGAGCACGGCGCCGTAGCCGCCGCGTCCCGGATTTGATCGGGCCGAGCCGTCGGTATAGATGATGACCTTCACATGGTTCCTTTCGTTGGGTACGTTTCGCGTGAGTGACCATTGTAGCGCCATGCCCGCCGGGGGCTAGCAATCTACGATTTCTACCCCGTCTTCCGACAGTTGGTTGGCATGGATGATGCGGTTGAGCTCGTCGAGGTATTGCTGCAAGAGGGGAGAGGGCTTGCGGTCGTCATGCATGATGTAGCCCACATGCATCGTCGGGGCGTCTGCCAGGGGGATCGAGGCCATGCCCCACTGCATTTCGCTGGAGAGTACGCCGGTCGACAGCGCATAGCCGTTCGAGGTGATAAGCAGGTTGGTGAGCGTCCCGCGGTCGGATACGCGGATATTGCGGTTGCAGGGAATATAGCTAAACGGTTCCTCGGCGTAATAGAAGGAGTTCGAGGTGCCTTGCTCAAAGCTGTAGCGCGTATAGGGCGTGAGGTCGGCAAGGGACAGCTGCGAACGGCGTGCGAGCGGGTGGCGTTCGCTGACGAACACGTGGACTTTTGCATCAAAGAGGGGATGAAAGCTCGCTCGGGCATCGGTAAAGGCCTTCTGCAGAACGCGGGCGTTAAAGTCATCCAGATACAGAATGCCGATATCGCTGCGAAACGCACGGACGTCATCAATGATCTGCGATGTGGTGGTCTCGCGCATGATGAACTCGAACTTGCTGTCGCGGCAGCGCTCGACTACGTTGACAAAGGCCTCGACCGAAAACGCGTAGTGCTGGGCCGAGATGGCAAGGCGGGCCTGAGGTGTACCGCCGTCCTCGTAGCGGGCCTCGAGCATGTCGGCCTGCTCTACGACCTGGCGTGCATAACCCAAAAGCTCGGTGCCGTCGTTGGTGAGTGCAACACCGCGGCTAGAGCGCGTAAAGATTTCGATATGAAGTTCCTGTTCCAGGCTTTTGACGGCGTTGGAGATATTGGACTGTGCGGTATAGAGGCGCTGAGCTGCGGCGTTGATTGAACCGGACTCTGCCACGGCGATCAAAAAGCGAAGCTGCTGGAGGGTCATCGGCGCCCGTCCTTTCGATAGTTATCTATAAAACCGATAACAGGCTAGCGCTTTTAAGTGATTGACCGAGGGAAACAATGCTCGTACTATTCAAAACACACAAAGGCGGTAGGTAATTAAGCCAACCACGGAACCGGGATGCGAAAGGAGGCCCGCATATGAATTGCTTACCAAGACGAATGCCGGGCTCCTGTTTGCGCCCGTCGGCGTGATCAGGAGACAGCGACTTACTTCTCTTTTTTTATTTACTTTTGTTCGATCAAGGAGATCATCATGAGCCAGTTCATCAACAACCCCGAGCACACCTTTGGTTTCGATACCCTGCAGCTGCACGTTGGCCAGGAGAGCGCCGATCCTGCATCCGACTCCCGTGCCGTGCCTATCTACCAGACCACGAGCTATGTGTTCCGCAATTCCCAGCACGCCGCCGACCGCTTTGGTCTTGCCGACGCCGGTAACATCTATGGCCGTCTGACCAACTCCACCCAGGGTGTCTTCGAGGACCGTATCGCCGCACTCGAGGGTGGCGTGGAAGGTCTTGCCGTCGCCTCTGGCGCTGCTGCCATCACCTATACCCTGCAGGCTCTTGCCCAGGCCGGTGACCACGTGGTGGCTCAGAAGACCATTTACGGTGGCTCCTACAACCTGCTGGAGCATACGCTCTCCCAGTTTGGCGTCGAGACCACGTTTGTCGATGCCCATAACCTGGAAGAGGTCGAGGGTGCCATCAAGGACAACACCACGGTCATCTATCTCGAGACGCTCGGCAACCCCAACTCCGACATCCCCAACATCGACGCCATCTCCGAGATCGCCAAGAAGCACGGTCTGCCGGTTGTCGTCGACAACACCTTCGGCACCCCGTATCTGTTCCGTCCGCTGGAGCATGGTGCCAACATCGTCGTCCACTCCGCAACCAAGTTCATCGGCGGCCACGGTACCTCGCTGGGCGGTGTGATCGTCGACGGCGGTAACTTCGATTGGAAGGCGAGCGGAAAGTACGCCCAGATCGTTGAGCCCAACCCCTCCTACCACGGTGTTTCGTTTGCCGAGGCTGCCGGTCCCGCCGCCTTCGCGACCTATGTCCGCGCTATCCTGCTGCGTGACGAGGGCGCCTGCATCAGCCCGTTCAACGCCTGGGTCTTGCTCCAGGGCACCGAGACCCTGTCGCTGCGCGTTGACCGTCATGTCGAGAACACCAAGAAAGTCGTTGAGTTCCTGGCTGGTGACAGCCACGTCGCCAAGGTGAACCACCCGAGCCTGCCTGAGCACCCCGACCATGAGCTTTACAAGCAGTATTTCCCCAACGGCGGTGCCTCGATCTTTACCTTTGAGATTAAGGGTGGCCAGGAGGCAGCTTGGAAGTTCATCGATCATCTGCAGGTGTTCTCGCTGCTCGCCAACGTGGCCGACGTCAAGTCGCTCGTCGTGCACCCGGCTACCACCACGCACTCCCAGCTCTCTGCCGAGGAGCTCGCTGAGCAGAACATCACGCCCTCCACGATTCGTCTTTCCATCGGTACCGAGAACGCCGAGGACATCATTTGGGATCTGAAGCAGGCCTTCGCCGCGCTGGACGAGTAAGGCGACTTGTGCAAGGACCCCTTGCGACTCGATAGGTATAACTGCATAAAATGCCTGCTCAAGGCGCCTGTGCGAACAATGGTTGCACAGGCGCCTTTTTTGCATAGGAAGGGCGCTGTTACAGGGTTTTTGGCATGCTTTATGCAATCGAGATGTGGAAAACTCCTGTTGAGAGGATGTGAGTTTTACGCAATTGACGTGCGCCTTTTGAGTAAAACCGCAGGTCACGATTTGCTCGGGGTACTATGCAGCGCGATCGAATCACACGCAGCTCAAACGCAGCAAAAAACGCACTACGGAGGTTTCCAGCTACATGAGGATCGATTCACGAAAACCGAAAGCCGCCGCCCTTTCCGCCGCTCTGACCGTGGCACTTTTGGCGGGCGCCGGCGCAACTGATGCCCACGCGGCAACACTATCCGATACGGTTGGATCTACGCCGTCCGAGGCGACGCTGGTGCAGCCCGTCGACTACCGCGGCGACGGTTATGGCTCTATGCAGGAGTGGAACGCCTCGATGGGGGCAAAGCGCGATTCCCTGGAGATGCGCGCTCAGATCATTATGAATATGTATGGCGACTATGCTACCGATGACGAGCGCGCTGTGTTGCAGGGCTGCATCGACGGCGCGGGTAGCCTGTTGACGATGGGGGAGGTCGACGCCAAGTCGACCGAGCTCGACGAGCTTCGCTCTACGCTTGAGGATGCCAAGCGCGAGGCGCTCGAGGCTGCCGCAGCCGAAGCCGAGGCCGCTGAGGCCGTTCAGGCTTCGTATTACAACGCCGGCTCCGGCTCGTCTTACGCGTCTGCTGCGTATTATGCGAACGGCTCGGGCCTGACGCGTTCGAGCGGCGTCAATAACTATAACGGCCGCCGCGAGACTTATTACAGCAGCAACGTGTTGTATCACCACCGCACGGGCGAATGGACGCAGGATTCCGAGGGCTTTTGGCGCGATTCCGATGGCTACTACGTCGTGGCCGCGGGTGATAAAGCTCAGGGCTCCACGTTTACCGGTTCCAAGGGCGAGTGCAAGGTCTATGACTCCGGCTGCGCAGCCGGAACCACCGACTACTACACTGGCTGGTAATTTTTCTGCATCACGGATATTTGGCGGATGGGCGTCTTTACCGAGCTTTAGGGCAACGTAAGGACGCCCGTTCTATGTATGCGTTTGAGCTAACAGAGCCCTTACCGTGACGGTACGTCGCGCATATGGGCGCGGGGCACACTAGTTCATGAGAAATAAGGTCTTTCTCGTGGAGGAAGTGGTCTTGTGAACGCTCGAGATATTGCCGTTGCCGCCGTCGCGTTGATGCTTGGCTGCCTTGGTCCCACGGCCGCGCTCGTCGCGGGCATGCAGGGGACATGCGGGGCTGCTCCTATCGTGGTCGGCGCGCTGATCGCGGCCACGCTGCTGGGAAGCGCAGGCGTGGTTCTTTGCCGCGACGATGAGGACGAGGTGCCGGGGTCGCAACGCTAACTGTTGTGAGATCGGCCGCCGGTCATAGACGAAGATGAAGGCCGCCGCAGGGGAAAGGTTCCCTTGCGGCGGTTTTGCTGTTAAGGCTGTTGAATGCGGCGCGTTGGCGCTACCAGCTTTTCTCGATATCGCGGATGCGCCGATAGAGCCACTCGTTTTGCGGTGCCTGGATATCGTGTTTTGCTGCGAGGCGGCAGATGGTGCCCGCGAACTCATCAACCTCGGTTTTGCGCCTTGCGATGCGGTCTTGAGCCATCGAGGGCATACCGGCGGGGTCGATTCCCTCGATGAGGTGCACCATTTGCGTCAGGTCTGCCTCGGTCAGTTCAACGCCCTCGGCGTTGGCGACCGCAAGCGTTTCGCGCATGGCGGAAACAAAGCAGCGACGCTGCTCGGAGCCCGGCTCCGTGGCGCTTCCGTAGGTCCCGCCGTAGGCCATGCAGGTCTGGTTGATGCCGTCGTTGAGCATGAGTTTGGCCCACATGCGGTGGGCGATGTCGTCCTCGACGGTATGGGCGATGCCGCAGCGCGTATAGAGCTCGTCGATCGCGGTGATGGTTGCGGGGTTCGTGCCGGCCGCCGCGCCAAAGCGGATTTCGCCCGCATTGGTAAAGGTGAGCGCGCCGTTGAGAAACACGGCGTCCATGCCCTGGCAGATACCAAGAACGGTATGCTCCCAGCCAAAGCGTTCGGCAATCTTTTGCTCGCTCGTAATGCCGTTGCACAGCGAGGCGATGAGCGTGTTGGGTCCCACGACGCGCTCCATAGTCTTGAGTGCTTGGTCGAGACCGGTGGTCTTGACTGTCAGGATGACCAGATCGGCGGGCGTCGCCTCGCTGGCACGGACGGACGTGAGATCGCAGGGCTTGCCGTTGACGGTGAGCGCGTCGTTCGCATGACGCTCAAAACGGGCATCATCCATGACGTATTCGACGGCGTCGTTGCCGAGCGCCCGGGCGATCATGCTGCCGTAGAGCAGGCCGACGCCGCCCTTGCCGATAAAGGCGACCTTGTTGATCTGCATGTGAATCATCTCCCCATGTAAAAGGCGCCCGCGTAAGGGGCGCCTGATGGATTGTATGCTGCCAGGGTGATTGGTGGGTGCGCGGGGCGGCTGTTATAAAAAAGAAACGTTTGCCTGGACGCTACGCTGCAGGGCAGACCGCAAAGACACGCGCGTGGTCATGCCCGGCTCCTTTCATCGGGCTTTTTGCTGATGTTAAAGCGGTGCCGTGACGGCTCGATTTCTGCTGCGTTACGATACGTTCTCAATTGCGATTCCGATGTGTTTCGATGACGTGACGGGTTTGTTTCGCCTTGTCAGGGTTTCGATGGGAGGGGAGGGGCCGTGCAATACCGCGTTGACCCTAAAAGTGGTAACCGAATATCCGCTCTGGGTCTGGGCTGCATGAGGTTTCCCGGTGCGCCGGGACACCCCGATGCGAAGACGGCCGATGCCATCATCTCCCGTGCGGTGGAGCAGGGGATTAATTATCTGGACACGGCCTATCTCTATCCCGGCAACGAGGCTTGCGTGGGCGCTTCGCTTGAACGCCTGGGCTTGCGCGACCAGGTTTTGCTCGCAACCAAGCTGCCGCATGCTTCGTGCAAATGCGCGGAGGATTTCGATCGGTTTTTCGACGAGCAGCTGCGCCGCCTGCAGACCGACCATATCGACTATTACCTTATGCACAACATCACCTCGCCTGCGCAGTGGGAGCGCGTGGTGGCGCTGGGCATCGAGGACTGGATCGCGCAGCAAAAGGCTGCAGGGCGTATTCGTCAGATAGGCTTTTCGTACCACGGCAGCGCGGCGGACTTCCTTACGATGCTCGATGCGTATGAGTGGGACTTTTGCCAGATCCAGTACAACTACGCTGGAGAGCGATATCAGGCGGGAACGGCGGGGCTCATGGCCGCCGCCGAGCGAGGTCTCGCGGTGTTTGTGATGGAGCCGCGTTTGGGCGGACGCTTGGCAGGCAAATTGCCTCCGCGGGCGCGCGCTGTTCTCGATGGTGCATGCGATCGGCATTTGCATACGCCTGCCGCTTGGGGGCTCTCGTGGGTGTGGAATCATCCTCAGGTGACGATGCTGCTTTCGGGTATGACCGATACCGCGCAGGTGGATGAGAACTCGTCACTGGCAGACCTCGCGTTGCCGAATTCGATGACTGCCAACCAGCTCGACACGATCGCGCACGTGCTGGATGAGTTTGAAAAATCGAATCGCGTGCCCTGCACGGGATGCGGCTACTGCATGCCATGTCCCAAGGGTATCAACATTCCCGGCTGCTTTGCCGCCTACAACGCGAGCTATGCGCACAGCTGGTTTACGGGGCTGTCGCAATACTTTACGGCGAGTGCGGTGCGCACAAGCGAGGCCAAGCTGGCGAGCAATTGCGTCAAGTGCGGCAAATGCGCGCGCCACTGCCCGCAGCATATCGATATCCCCGAGCGTCTCGATGACGTGCGCCGGCGCTTCCAGCCGGGCCCCGTAACGGCCATGCTTAAAGTCTTCGGCAAAACACGCTCCTCATGACCCTTTTATAACTTGCGGTGGAATAGTTCCTGTTTGCGGCAGAATAGGGGCCAAACAGGAACTATTTCACCGCAACTGAAGGGGGCTGTCGTGGGTCATCGGGATTCATGTGATGATTTGCGTGAGGTTTGTTGGGGCGTTTTGGGCGCTGGACACATTTCGCATCGATTTGCATCGTCGCTCAAGGAGGTGGACGGGGCACGGCTTGTGGCTGCTGCCGGCCGCACTCCTTCGCATGTTGAGGAGTTTTGCAGGGCGTTTTCGATTGATGCCGCGCACAGTTATGCCACGGCTGACGATAGCGGCGATGTGGCTTATGATGCGCTGATTGCCGACCCCGATGTCGACGCAATCTACTTGGCTCTTCCGCATGGCATGCATACGCGTTGGGCCTGTCGCGCGCTGCGCGCCGGAAAGGCCGTGCTGTGCGAAAAGCCGGCCGTTTTGAGTGAGGAAGAGGCTCTCTCGATTGCCTCCACCTCTCGTGAGCGCGGCGTGCTGTTTATGGAGGCGATGAAGAATCGGTTTTGCCCGATGCGCACTCGCGTGAAGGACTTGCTTGCGTCGGGTGAGCTTGGCCGTATTGTCTCGATTGAAAGCGTGCAAAAGCTCGATTACGGCGAGCCTCCTTCGGGCTATCTGCTTGATTCGTTGCAGGGCGGCTGTCTATATGACATGGGCTGCTATGCGGTCGGTTGGTTTGAGGATTTGCTCGCGGGCGCGTGCGAGGTTTCATCCCGTGAAGTTCGCTGGCGTGACGTATCAGGCGGCCGCGTCGATTGGGCCGACGAGATCCGTATGAGCGTCGGCGGTATACCCATTCATATGGTGTGCGACGGCAAAGCAACATATGAAAGCCGCTTAACGATTGCCTGTGAGCGGGGCTCGTTGGAAATCGAGCGTCTCCATCGCCCCGAGCTCGCCCATGTGAAGTACTCCGACGGGCGCACGCTCGAAATAAATGCCCCGTTTGAGGTCGATGATTTCTACGGCGAAATCCAGCATGCGACGCAGCTCATTCAGGCGGGGAAACTCGAAAGCCCCATCATGTCCCTAGCCGCCACACAGCGCTGTGCGCACATCATCGATGCGATTCGTTTGAAACTTTAGGGCGTGGGGCATGGCACCAGCGCTTGGAATGCCTGGAGGCCTTTGTCCCTGATGCCCCTTTTATAACTTGCGGTGGAATACGGTCTGTTTGCGCCAAAATAGGGCACCAATAGACCGTATTTCACCGCAACTGATGAGGGGGAGTTGGAGATGCTGACGATCGGGTGTCATCTTTCGACGACGAAGGGCTATCGGGCGATGGGGGAGACGGCGCTGTCCATTGGCGCCAATACCTTTGCATTCTTTACGCGCAACCCGCGCGGTGGCAAGGCAAAAGAACTTGACATGGATGACGTGGCGGCTCTGCGCGAGCTTATGGCGCAAAACGACTTTGGACCGCTGGTGGCGCATGCCCCGTATACCTACAACCCCTGTTCTGCCAAAGAGCGGGCGCGCGAGTTTGCCTTGGAGGCAATGGCCGAGGACTTGCAGCGTCTGGAAGCACTGCCCGGCAACTACTACAACTTCCACCCCGGTGCGCATGTGGGACAGGGGGCAGACGCCGGCATTCAGATGATTGTCGACACGCTGTGCCAGGTGATGTTTGAGGGACAGCAGACGACGGTATTGCTCGAGACCATGGCGGGCAAGGGCACCGAGGTGGGCCGTAGCTTTGAAGAACTGGCGTGCATTATCGAGGGCGTTGCCGCCAAGTGCCCAGAGCTGTCCGATAAGCTGGGCGTTTGTTTGGACACCTGCCATGTGAGCGATGCCGGCTACGACATCATCCATGATCTGGACGGCGTACTCGACGAGTTCGACCGCGTGGTGGGTATCGATCGCTTGCATGCCGTACACATCAACGATTCGAAGAACCCTTGTGGCGCCCATAAAGATCGTCACGAGTGCATCGGCAAGGGATACCTTGGCAGCGAGGAATTTGGTGGCGGTATGCAGGTTATGCAGAATATTGTATCGAATGGCCGTTTGCGTTCGCTGCCGTTTATTTTGGAGACTCCGAACGAACTTGCAGGTTATGCAGCTGAAATTAGACTATTAAGGTCATTGCAGCAGTAATGACTGTCACAAAGTAGAGTATTCAATTCACGTTATGGGTTTGTTTCAATCAGTTTTCTCATTGCAGATTCGTAATTCCGGGTGCATAATAGCCAACAGTTTTTGCAGACCTCTGAATCAAACGAGGTCACCGGAAGGAGACTGATTATGAAGCTGAAGAAGCTTGGCGCATTTGCCGCCACGGGTGCTATGGCGCTCGCCCTTGCTCTGACGGGCTGCGGCTCGTCCAACGCCACCTCTGGTTCTGATGCCGGTTCCAGCAGCTCTGACGACGCTAAGGTCGAGAAGGTCGACGGCTCCAAGGAGTATGCGCTCGTCAAGGACGGTACGCTCACCGTCGGCACCTCTGCCGAGTACGCTCCGTTTGAGTACAAAGATGACAACGGCGATTATCAGGGCTTTGACCTTGAGCTCATCAAGGCTATCGGCGACAAGCTGGGCCTGGATGTCGAGTATGTCAACAATGACTTTGACACGCTGGTTCCGGGCGTCGCTTCGGGCGCCAAGTATGACGTTTCCATCGCGGCTATCACCGACACGCCCGAGCGTGAGAAGGAAGTCACTTTCTC
Source organism: uncultured Collinsella sp. (assembly GCA_900547715.1). Taxonomy (GTDB): domain Bacteria; phylum Actinomycetota; class Coriobacteriia; order Coriobacteriales; family Coriobacteriaceae; genus Collinsella. Next base: position 51,656 of record URHU01000001.1, read on the forward strand.
TGATTCCTACTACATGGACGATCAGGCTATCGTGACCAAGGTCGATAACACCGACATCACGGCCGATAACTACAGCGAGAAGCTCAACAATTCCGACGCTACCATCATCGTCCAGTCTGGCTCGACCGCCGAGGCCTTTGCCCAGGAGAACTTCCCCAAGGCCAAGATCGTCCCCTACAAGGACGCCACCGAGTGCTTTAGCGCTCTGCAGTCCGATAAGGGCGACGCCGTAGTCACCAACCGCTCCGTTGCCAGCCAGCTGACCGCCGAGCAGTTCAACACCTGCCAGACCATCAAGCAGATCAGCACCGGCGAGGAGTACGCCATTGCCATCAACCAGGGCAACACCAAGCTCAAGGATGACATCAACCAGGCCTGTCTCTTATACACATCTGACGCTGCCGACGATCTTACGCGTGTAGA
>URHU01000002.1:0-39934 GCA_900547715.1 uncultured Collinsella sp.
TAAGATCGTCGGCAGCGTCAGATGTGTATAAGAGACAGGATATAAGAAGACAGCGTGCCCAGCAAAATCAGACAAAGCGGCGTGAGCACGATGGCAAGCACCATACCAAAGGAGGGAAGCTCCTTTTCGTCGCTCGCGCCCTCGGCAGAGGTAAAGTGCTCCGGAACATCGGTAAAGATGCGACCGCCGACGTTGCGGCCCCAGATGACGCCAGCGATTGCCATGGCGATGAAGGCGGTGGGGATACCGACAAGAATCATGGTGCCCAGGTCGACACCGAGCGTGCCGGCGACCAGAACCGACCCGGCCGATGGCGGCACAAACGCATAGCCAGCGGCAAGTCCCGCGAGCAACGCGATGCCGTAGTAGAGCGTCGACTTTTTGGTCTGCGATGCCACGCTAAACGCAAGCGGAATCAAAACGACCACGCCGGCCTCAAAGAACACCGTAGTACCGATGACCAGACCGGTAATGCCCAGCGCCCAGCTGGAATGACCCTGCCCAAAGGTATCGATGAAGGTTTGGGCAATCTTTTTGGCGCCGCCGCTCTCTTCAAGAATCTGGCCAAACATCGAGCCGAGGCCAATGAGCAGGGCGATGTTTTGCAGCGTGGTTCCCACGCCCTTGGTGACAGTGTCCGCCACCAGGTCGAGCGGCATACCGGCGCCGATGCCAATCGCGAGCGCCGAGACCATCATCGAAAGCACAGGATGCAGCTTGAACTTAATGATGAGCGCAAGCAGCAGCGCGATGCCCACGATGGCGGCGATGACCAGCCTGGTGGGGTCGGCCATAAACGTTGGGTCTGACATCTTTCCTCCAATTCATCAGACCTTTTGAATTCGGCTTAGACTATAGCGCGTTTTCAATAGGTCTGATGTTTAAAAGGGAAACTTTTTCGAAATACATCTGATGTATTTGCTGAACGATCTGTTTTTGACGGTAAACGGCCACTTACAGTTCTCCATTGTCGGAGCGAACCACCGCGGCTTCTGTTAAATGAGCTAGAATAGCTCTGATGAATTCTTTTGATATGAGGTGAAGCGTGGCACGAGCCGATTCGGGACTCCCCGAGCAGATTTCGGAGAAAATTATTCAACTGATCCTGGATGAGCATCTTGAGCAAGGCGACCGCCTGCCCAAGGAGGCTGTGCTCGTCGAGCGCCTGGGTGCTGGCAGGAGCACCGTACGCGAGGCTATGAAGCTGCTGCAGTCGCGCAACATCGTGCGCATTAAGCAGGGCTCGGGCACCTATGTGGCATCAAACCCCGGCGTTGCCGACGATCCGCTGGGCTTTACCTTTATCGATGACAAGAGGCGCCTGGCACGCGACCTGCTCGAAGTGCGCTTTATGATCGAGCCGCAGATGGCCAGCATGGCCGCAGAGCACGCGACCGACGATCAAATCATCTGCATTAAAGAGCTTTGCGATGAGTCCGAGCACTTGGCCGCGCGGGACGAAGACTATTCTGCCGCCGACACCGCGTTTCACATCGCAATTGCCGAAAGCTGCGGCAACCTCGTCGTTCCCCGCCTAATGGGCGTGCTCAAGGCGTCTGTCCCCCTGTTTATTGACGTGACCGGCAAAAAGCTGGTTGAGGAAACCATCCGCACCCACCGTGGCGTGGCCGACGCCATCGCCGCGCGCAATCCCACCGCAGCGCACGACGCGATGTACCTGCATCTGGTGTACAACCGCAACATGATCGCAGAGGGCACGCAGGAACAGAGCGAATAAACGTCCGCGCGGCAAGGGCGAGATCACCGTTTACCTTTTAAAAGTGAACGTTCACCTGATTTTAGGAGAATCTGATTTTTAAATCCTCATCTTCTCCTATACTGACCTTGTATGAAAAGCAAGACTTATATAGATGAACGTTTCTTTTGAAAGGATCGCTATGTCTGATCTTATGGACAGCTTCCGTCTGGACGGCAAGGTCGCACTGGTAACCGGCGCCACCTATGGCATTGGCATGGCCATTGCCGAGGCGCTCGGAGAGGCCGGCGCCAAGATCGCCTTTAACGCCCGTCACGCCGACAAAGTCGCCGAAGCCGAGAAGCACTACCGTGAGCTGGGCTTTGACGCTCACGGCTATGTTGCCGACGTCACCGACGAGGCTGTCGTCGCCGAGCTCATCGCCAAGATCGAGGCCGACTTTGGCACCACGCCCGACATCCTGGTCAACAACGCCGGCGTCATCCAGCGTACCCCGATGCTCGACATGAGCGCCGAGGACTTCCGCCGCGTCGTCGATATCGACCTCAACGCACCGTTTATCGTGTCAAAGGCCTGCCTGCCTGGCATGATCGCCAAGGGCCACGGCAAGATCATCAACATCTGCTCGATGATGAGCGAGCTGGGTCGCGAGACCATCGCCGGCTATGCCGCCGCCAAGGGCGGACTCAAGATGCTCACCAAGAACATCTGCTCGGAGTTTGGCGAGGCCAATATCCAGTGCAACGGCATTGGGCCCGGCTACATCGCCACGCCGCAAACCGCACCGCTGCGCGAGACGCAGCCCGACGGCAGCCGCCACCCGTTTGACCAGTTCATCATTGCCAAGACGCCGGCCGCCCGTTGGGGCACGCCCGAGGACCTGAAGGGCCCCGCCGTGTTCCTGGCTTCCGACGCGTCGAACTTCGTCAACGGCCACATCCTCTACGTCGACGGCGGCATCCTCGCATACATTGGAAAGCAGCCTCAATAAGCGTCACCGCAACTGCCCACATCAGGTTTCATCCACTCGTTTTTCATTTGAGTTGCGGTGAGATAAGGATTGGTTTTGGCTTCTATCAGGCAAAACAGTCCGTATTCCACCGCAAGTTAGAAATAGGAAGGTAATTCGCAATGAAAATCGCTCTGATCAACGAAAACTCTCAGAACTCCAAGAACCCTATGATTGAGGCTGCCCTTAAGAAGGTTGTCGAGCCCATGGGCCACACCGTCTTTAACTATGGCATGTATGCCGACGCCGACTCCAAGCCCCTCACCTATGTGCAGAACGGCATCCTGGCCGCCGTGCTGCTCAACTCCGGCGCTGCCGACTACGTCGTGACCGGCTGTGGCACCGGCGAGGGCGCCATGCTCGCCTGCAACTCCTTCCCCGGCGTGCTGTGCGGCCATGTTGCCGACCCGCTCGATGCCTACACCTTTGCCCAGGTCAACGACGGTAACGCTGTCGCCATGCCCTTCGCCCTCAAGAACGGCTGGGGCCAGGAGCTCAACCTCGAGTACACCTTTGAGAAGCTCTTTGGCTTTGGTTCGGGCAACGGCTATCCTGCCGAGCGCGTTGAGCCCGAGCAGCGCAACAAGAAGATCCTCGACGGCGTGCGCGCTGTGACCATGCGTCCGCTCGTCGACGTCCTGGGCGAGATCGATCAGGACCTGGTGAAGGGCGCACTTGCCGGCGAACACTTCCAGGAGTACTTCTTTGCCAACGCAACCGACGAGGCCATCATCGCCAAGGTCAAGGAGCTCCTGGGGCTCTAATCGCACGACTCATTGCAGCCAACGCAAGCGGCGGTCGTCCCACGTACGGGACGACCGCCGCTTTTTGCTATCTACCGACTGACGCCGCGGGGATAGGCCTCACATGCACCAAGGGGTTGACTAGAGCTCGCAAGCAACCTTGTAGCCATCGCCGATGGCGTCGCGGATGTTGCCGCACTTGTTGGCATCGCCCAACACGTGGGTGGTAACGCCGGCTGCAGCAAGGTCGTCGGCCAACTTGGTATTGGGACGATAGCCCATGGCAAGTACCAGCGTATCGGCATCGGCGATGGTGTGGATCTCGCCGTCCTTTTCGTAGCTGATGGCATCCTCGGTAATCTCGGTCACCTTGGCCTCGGTCAGCACGTGAACGCCCTTGGAGAGCATGCGCGTGATGAGCACCGCGCGACCGGCGCCGCCCTCGTTGGCGGCGAGCGTCTTTGTCATCTCGATGACGGTGACGTCGCGATTGGCCGGCGACAGATCGTTGACCAACGGGGCCAGGTAGTCGGCCGTCTCGCAACCGACGGTGCCGCCGCCCACGATGACAATCTTCTTGCCCGGGAAAGCCTTGCCGCCCAACAAGTCGTCAGCCGTCATGACCTGCTTAAATCCCTGCATGAAGGCCGGGGCGATGGGCTCGGCGCCATAGGCCAGGACGACCTCGTAGCCGGCGTAGTCACGCTGAATGTCCTCGGCAGTAAGCTCGGTGCCAAATACGCACTTCACGCCCGCCTCAGCAAGACGGCGATACTGATACTTGATCACGCGGGTGAGTTCCTGCTTTGCCGGCGGAACGGCTGCGATACGCATCTCGCCGCCCGGTTCGTCCTGCTTGTCCACGAGCACCACGTTGTGGCCGCGCTTGGCGGCAATGAACGCCGCCTCCATGCCCGCAGGGCCGGCACCCACAACCAGCACGTTCTTAGCCTCGGTGGCAGGCTCGTAGCCAGCCTCGTCGCGCTCCACGTCCGGGTTGACGGTACAGGAGATGCGCTTGCCGAACATGATGCCGTTCAGACAGCGCAGGCAGCCGATGCAGGGGCGGATGTCGTCGGCGTTGCCGGCAGCGGCCTTATTGCAGAACTCGGCATCGCACAGATTGGCGCGGCCCATCATGCAGATGTCAGCAGCGCCGTCCTCGATCAGCTCCTCGGCGATCCAGGCCTCGTTGATGCGGCCGACGGTGGCGACAGGAATGTTGACGTGCTTTTTGATCTCGCGCGAGCAGGCAGCGTGCGAGGCCTGCTGCGTGCCGGCGGCAGGAATCGCGGAACCGCGCTTGATGGTGGTGCCGCCCGACACGTGAATCATGTCGACGCCGGCCTTCTCCAGGCGACGGGAGACGTAGATCATGTCGTTGAGGGTCAGACCGCCATCGGTGTACTCGTCGCCCGAGATACGGACGTCGATGATAAAGTCCTTGCCGCAGCGCTCGCGAATCTCGGCGATGACTTCGAGCAAGAAGCGCATACGGGCGTCGAGCGAACCACCGTACTCATCGGTACGCTTGTTATAGAGCGGGGTCAAAAAACCGCCAAGCATGCCGTGGGCGTGTGCCGCATGGACCTCGACGCCATCGACGCCGGCCTTCTGCATACGCACGGCAGCGTCGCCAAACTGATGCGTGAGCTCGTGAATCTCGTCGACCGTGATAGGACGCGGTGCCTCACGGGCATAGGACGGTCCCACGAAGGACGGAGCGATCAGGCGCGGCGTGCCCGGAATGTTAAAGGCCATGTAGGCGGGGTGAAAGAGCTGCGGCATGATCTTGCAGCCATACTCATGCACGGCGGCGGCGAGCTTTTCCCAGCCAGGGATAAACGTGTCGTCGTAGCAGCACATGTCACCCGGCAGATAGGTATAGGTGGGCTCGACCGTCACGACCTCGGTAATGATGAGGCCCACGCCGCCCTTGGCGCGAGCACGGTAATGATCGACCAAGTCGTCGGTCACATAGCCATGATCGGCCAGGTTGGTGGACACCGGCGGCATAAAGACGCGGTTCTTGACCTCGGTCGTACCGACCTTGATCGGACTAAAGAGCATCGGGTAGGCGGAGGACTCCATACAGGGTTCCTTTCATTTGAGCCGCTCGGCGGCAGTTGCTGACGTACCTATCGTACCAGCAACCGCGCAGCACCCGACCGTGCGCGTTCCCCCAGCCTCTGCTCAACCCCAAAAAGTTGCGGTGAAATACGGGGCAGCCGAGGCTTTTGACAGGCAAAACAGTCCGTATTTCACCGCAACTGATGGATGGGATGTGTTAGAGACCCAAATAGGCAGTCATGCCTTCGACGGCGAGCTTGGCGCCGGCTACGGCGTGGACCACGGTGAGCGGGCCGTTGACCACGTCGCCGGCGGCAAAGACGCCGGGCACGGTGGTCATACCGTTCTCGTCGACCGAAAGCAGGCCGCGATGGTCGGTCTCCAGACCACCCGTCGTAAGCACAAGCTTGTCTTTGGGCACCTGCGAAGCCGCAATCACAACTGTGTCGGCAGACGCATGGTCGAGCTCTTCCTCGTACCCCACCACGTTATTCTCCTCGTCGAAGATAGCCGTCTCGAAGACCGGACCGTTATCGTCGATGGCACAGATCGCCTTGCCGCACACAATCTCGGCACCGTCAAGCTCGGTCAGCTCCACCTCATCATCGATGGCCGAGATATGGCGCGAGCGGGCATACACGGTGACCTTGCGAGCGCCCGAGCGCAGGGCTGTGCGGGCAACATCCATGGCAACATTGCCGGCACCGATGACCGCCACGTTCTGCCCGATTGCCACGCTCGCAGGATCGACCAGGTAATCGATGCCAAACAGCACGTTGCCGCGCGACTCGCCGGGAATACCCAACTTTCGAGCTCGCCAGGTACCGGTACCGACAAAGACCGCGTCGTAGCCGTCGCGCAGCAGGTCGTCGATGTGGAGCGCACCGCCGATGGTGGTCGAGGGGCGCACGCGCACGCCAAGCGAGCACATCACGTGACGGTACTTTTGTACGAGCGCACGGGGCAGGCGGAACTCGGGGATACCGTACTCCAGCACACCGCCGATCTCGGGGCGCTGTTCAAATACCGTGACGGCACAGCCCAGCTGGGCCATCTTAATGGCCACGGTAATACCGGCGGGACCGGAACCGACCACGGCAACCTGTTTGCCGCACGACGGCGCGGGCTTCCACTCCTTACGATCCAAATACGCTGTGGAGATGTAGTGCTCGATGCTCGAGAAATGCACGGGTGTGCCCTTGCGGCCCTGAATGCAAGCACCCTCGCACTGGCCCGAATGGTTGCACACCATAGAGCAGACCGCGCTCATGGGATTGTTCTGGAACAGCAGCTCGCCCGCTTCTTCTAGACGACGCTGTTTGAACAGGTCGATGACCTGCGGAATAGGCGTCTGAACCGGGCAGCCCTTAATCTGACAGAACGCCCTTTTACAACCTAGGCAACGATTCGCCTCTTCGACAATGTGGATAGCCACGCAACTCCCCTTTTTAATGCAATCCAATGGGGGCGATGATAAAGACCCTTCACCGCCGCCCCCATGCAGGTAATCTCAATCTGCCGACACGGCAAAAGCCAATGCTATAGCTCGCGATGCGAAGCCCCGCAGCGAGCGGACATGTGCTCGAGTGTCGCCAGGCAGTCAGCCGCCGTCGCCGGCACGCTGTTCTCGACCACGCAGGGAATCCCAGGACAGGCGGCGGCAGCCCAGGCCACCACGGGCTCAAAGTCATAGCGGCCCGTCTCGCCCACGCCGTGGCACACCAGGCGTGAACCCGTACCGTCGCACCATCCGGCTTCGTCCTCGTTATCAACGACCTCAAAATCCTTGGCGTGCAGCACGCGGATCTTACTGCCGCATAAGTAGAGCATGCACGCGGTGATTTCCTGCGCTTCGTCAACGACACTGGGGTGCAGCAGCGATACCGGGTCGTAGATCACGCCGAGCGACGGGCTCGAGACGCGCTCCAGCACCTCACGGCAGCGATCCGGCGTATTAACCGTCTCGTTCCAACCGGGCTCGATCAAAATTTGCCCGCCCACGGCCTCGGCCCGATCGCAGACGTGTGCGAGTCCGTCCATAAAAGCCTCGAGTGCCCCATCGGTCATGCGGTCGTCAGCAACGCGGTTCTGCGCATTGGGGCGACCGGTCTCGGTACCCACCGGGCATCCGCCGAGCATCTGGGCAAAGTTCAAGCATGCCTCGTACTCGGCAAAGTTATCCATGAGCTGTTGGCGATCGGGCGTCGCCAAATTCTTATAGCAGCCGAGCACGGCGACCGAAACGCCCGCCTCGTCGAGCACCGCAAGCAAATGGTCGGCAAGCTCGCGGGTCAGGCCGCCTCGATCGATCCCCATCGATGCGTAGAGCACCTTGCTCGGCAGCTGAATGCACGAAAAGCCCAGCTCTCCCGCCATGCGGATGCGTTCCTCGACGGTCCCCTGCGGAAGGTCGTGCAAACGCACACCCGGAGTAATAGCCCCCACGTTATTCACATCCCTTATGAGCGTTGATGCCCGGGGTGTATCCGCCAAACGGGTCCTCGATGGAGCACACGCCCGAGGGGGCGAGCGGATCGCGCTTACCGGCCAGCTTGTCGTGATGCATGGTCTCGATATAGGCAAGCACCAGCGGCGCCACGCCCTTCGCATCGTTTTTGACGATAGGCTCGCTCATGTAGTAACCAAACGTGCCCTCGCGGTGCGCGGTGTTTCCCAAGCCCGCGACCAGGCAGATGTTGTCGAGCGCCAGCTGCCCATCATGCTCGGACAGGCAGGTCTCGCAGATGCCGTCGAAGGCGCGATGGCCGTACTGGTAGTAACGCTCGCCCAGCACGCCTAGACGCACGCCCTTCATGATGGCATTGGCAAAAATCGCGCTACCAGACTCCTCCAGGTAGTTGGGGGCGATATTGGGCAGGTTGATGACCTGATGCCACATGCCGGTCTTCTCGTCCTGATACGGCAGCATGGCATCGATCAGGTCGTGGAACATCTTGCGAATCTCGTCCTTCTCGGCTGACATCGAAGGCGGCATGAGCTCCCAGGTATCGATGAGTGCCATGGCAAACCAGCCCTCGGCGCGCAGCCAGAAGTTAGCCGAAAGGCCGGTGACCGGGTCGCACCAGAACTGTTTGCGGCTCGCGTCGTAAGCGTGATAGTACAGACCGTTGAGGGGGTTGCGCATCAGGTCATGCACGACCTGGAACATATGGAAGCTGTCCGAGCAGGCACGACGGTTGTGGAAGCTCAGCTCGTACTGCATGTAGAACGGCTGGGCCATATACATGCCATCGAGCCAGATCTGGTTGGGATAGACGGCCTTGTGCCAAAACACGCCTTCTTTGGTGCGCGGCTGGGTCTCGAGCTGGCGGTAGATGGTGTCCATGGCGGCACGGTACTTGGGCTTGCCCACCAGGTCATAGAGCTTGTAGAGGGTCTTGCCCGCATTGACGTTATCGAGGTTGTACTCCTGCGGGTTGTAATGCTTGATGGTACCGTCGTCCTGGACAAAGAAATCGATGTAGTCATCGGCAAAGGTCAGGTAGCGCTGCTCACCCGTGATCTCGTACAGCTCGATGAGCGCCTTGATCATGCAGCCGTCGATATAGTTCCAGGTGTTCTCCTTGCCGGCGCGAATCTTTTCGATATTCCAAGCCGGCGCCTGCGGCGTAGAGGTTTCGATCAACTGCTCGATATAACGGTCCAGGATTTGATTGCAACCCATTGCTGTCCCCTCTGACATAAACGATAGGTGAACGTTACCCCTAGTGTAACGCGAACGGGGAATATAGGGTGAACGTTAACCCTATATTCCCCGCAAACGGCAGACTTTTAGCGGCAAACGGCGGTGAGACCCGCGGCGATGCGATGCGCCAGGCGCTCATAGCCGGCAGGACTGTAATGCAGACCGTCCGGCATATAGAGCTCGCGGTGCTCCGGCAAAAACGGGCTGATGCCGCTTTGCGCATACAGGTCAATCACCGGAACGGAGTAACGGTCACAGACCTCCAGTATCGCTCGCACGTAGGCGTCTTGCGTCAGACCCAAATGGTTCGCCTCATCGCTTGCCGGGATATCCTTCTCGTGCTTACCACTCGTCTTGCACGGCGTCATAAACACGAGCTTTGCCCGAGGCGAGCGCGCCGTGATGGTACGGATCAGGTAATCGAGTGCACCATAGAACTCATGCGCATCGGTGCTGCCCAACTCGCCAAGCGGCACGTTGCGGCTAAAGTCGTTAACGCCGCCAAAGACGATGTAGATATCGGCCGCATCGTCGATACCGTCAAGGCGCTCGACAAACGAATCGGTACGGTCGGCCTTGATGGCGATACGCGAACCCTTGATGCCAAAGTTCTCGACGACCGCGCCTCCCAGCAACGCGCCCAGATGCGAAGTCCAAGAGATGTCGTTGCCGCCTGCGCCGCATCCGTTATCGCCCCATGTGGTCGAATCGCCAAAGCAGCAAATGGTCGATTCACTCAAACTCTTCGTTTCCATAATCTTCTCCTCATCCGCCCATCGGCGGTCATACAGGAACGTACCGTTTATTCGCAGCATGCCGAGGGGCTATGCACGGGCGCATTCCGCAACGTGCGAATCGAGCCATTCGATATCCTCGGCAAGATGTGTCACGCCCAGATGGTGTTCACCCGGACATACCTCGTGCCGCAGGCCATCTCTGCGACCCAGCAACTTGTAGGCATCGCGCACGATCTCGAGCTGCTCGTCAACATTTTTCAGCCCGCGCGAACCGTTCAGATGATCCTCTTCGCAGCTTTGCACCAGCAGCGGATGCGGCGCGATGAGCGAGGCAATATCGCCCATGTCGAGTAAGCGCCAAAGTCCGGGTGTGTAGTTGCAGCTGCAATTGCCATTGAGATGCAGCAGCGAATCGTCGACACCGTACAGATAGCCCGAGACAAACGCCTTGCGCACACGCGGGTCGAGTGCGGCCAGGTACAACGTCATGTAGCCGCCACCCGAAAAACCAAAGCAACCCAGGTCATCCATGGCAATGTCGCCGCGCGCCTCTAGGTAATCGATCAGACGCATGTTATCCCAGGCGTTGAGGCCCGCAACCGTAAGACCCAGCGGCTCGGCCATACGTGCTTGATTCAGACACGTACCGCGCAGATAGCTGTTCTCGTCATCGCCCTGACCCTTCCAGTCACGACGGTATCCCCAACCGCGCGCATCAGGGCAGACGGTCACGTAACCCATGCGTGCCAAACGCAGACCGTAGTCGTAATTGAACTTACGCACGGCATCATCGACAGCCGGCACGCCCGCAACACCGGCTACGCTTGCAGCACCCGCTCCCTGATGACCATGCGGGCAGATATAACAGCGTTTGAGTCCCCGCTCATCAAGCTTAGGATGAGACGGCTCCAACAGGTAGAACGGCATCCAAACATCACGCTCGACCTGCAACATCGCATGGGTGCGCACGATGCCGCCGGCAACCCGCACGCGGCTGAGCTCACGAATCTCAATCGGGACGCGGTCCATAAGCGAAAGGCCCAAAACATCGTACAGGCGAGTCCTGGTCGCAATCCTCCACGCCTCAAAGTCTGCAGGGGTCTTGCCCGCAAATGCCGCCGAGCGCCCTTCACGCTTCAGTCGGGCGCGCAGCGCAGGCTCGTCTTCGCAGTACGTCTCGATGTGCACGGTACGGCCATTGGCAGATAGCCTAGTCGTCTCAACCGCATCACCGGTGCCTCCCTCGGGATCCCAGCCATCCGCACCGGCAAGCACCTGCTCGCGAGCGTACCCGGCGGCAGCCATCACATCGAGTTTATTTGCCCACGGCACCCAGCCGGTAGTATCGCCCGCCGGCCCATGCAGGATCGCGCCAGCATACTGCGCGCAGTTGTGCGCCGCCGGTTTATTCCAATCCCACCAGCCTTCGCGCTTGATATGTCGCCCTAGCCAACAATCGATCAGCGCAGTTTGCGCCCATTCGCGCCAAGGACGGCCCAGGTAGACCGAATCCGGCGCCACGCCATCCGGAGCTGTAAACGAACAACCATGAAACACAAATCCGTACGGCTCGCCTTTAGGCGTGGAGGCCGCCGTTACATACCCGTTGACATCCATATCGCGGTTGAGCGAGCGAATCTCGCACCCCTCAAAGTAGGCACGCGCGCCGCCAAAGATAAAGTCGACATCGCCCTCGATCCGGCAACGTCGAAAATACTGGCGTCCCACCCGGCGCGGCGCATACTGTTTGGGTCCTATGAACCCGCCCGGTTTGGCCTCATGCGGCGGCAGCGGACCCAAAAACAGCGTGTCTTGGTGTCCCTTAATGCAGCAGGCATCGACAACCAGACGGTCGCCATCGGCATACAGGGCAATCGCCTGACCGACCTCGCGCCCATCGCCCGCATCGTTTTCGATCGTGAGGTTCTCGAGCCGTACGTCGTCGGCATCGACCAAAACGGTATAGGTCCTAAACGTGCCGAGCGTGCCGTCGACGCCCGAGCCGTCCTCCGAAGGCATCTTGGCACCCAGGCTGCCCACGATACGCACGCTGTCGGCCGTCTCTCCCTCAATCGTCACATGCGAGCGATGAATCTCGACCCGCTCGCGATACTCACCCGGCTCGATATGGATTGTCACCGGCCGTCCGTCATTCGGACAGGATTCGTCAATTGCCTCCAAGGCCTTAGAGATACTGTGATATGCCCCCGCACGCTCGGGCGAAACCTCAAAAAATCGTCTCTCACTCATCATCAGTCACCGCGTCCTTTCGTCGTAGACCGTCTACGTTGCAGTTTCGGCATATAAAAAGTTCGCGCAATGGGTCGGGAAGGCCCTGCCCATCGCGCGCCGCGACATACCGAATTTAATTGTTTAGGAGCAAACGCCTACGCACGGATAACCTTGTCGACGTTCTGGAGCTGCAGTTCCTCGCCGTCCTGGCCCTCAATCACCACTTTTTGCAGATCGAGTACCTTGACGTTTTGCGCGATGATGCCCTGGCGTACCATGGGCTCAACGCCGCAGGCCATGGCCGGGACAAAGGGCTCGGCATCGTCGGCAAAGGTAACGTGAACGTCTTGGAACGTCAGACGCGTCACCTTACTCTCGGGCAGACCCGTGATATAGGCCGCGGCAGCATGGCAGTTGGTGGCCTCGATATCGCAAAACGTCGTGGCACCAAAGCCGGGCGTGCGGTCGTCGACAGGCAGCGCCTCGCGAGACTGCACGTAATCGGTCTTGCCGTCCTTGTCACAGAAGTAGAAGGAGTTGACCACGAAGGGCGTGAGCACCTCGTCCATGCGAATGTGCCCAAAGGTAATGCCCTCGTTGACGGCATCCTTGCCGCGCCCGCGGCGGGTCTTGACGCGCAGGCCGCGGTCGGTGCGTTCAAAGAGGCACTTGCTCACGGTAAGGTCCTTGATGCCGCCGGCAGCCTCGGATCCCAGCACCACGGCACCATGGCCGTCGTGCATGTAGCAGTGAGAAATCAGCACGTCGTGCGTGGCGGGACGAAGCTCAGGCTCAATGCCCAGCTTGCCGCTCTTGATGGCGATGCAGTCGTCGCCCACCGAGAACTGACAACCAAGGATGCGAACAAAACCGCAGCTCTCGGGATCGAAGCCATCGGTGTTGTGGGAGTTCTTGGGGCCCTCGATGGACAGGCAGAGCGCATCGATGTGCTCGCACAGGATGGGGTGGATGTTCCACGCCGGGCTGTTGCGGACGGTGAAGCCGGCCATGCTCACGTTCTCACACTCGGATAGGAAGATCATGCGCGGGCGGGCGACCTCGCGGCCCTCCTCAGGACGGAAGATGTTCTTAAAGTCCTTGTTCCACCAGTTGTCCTCGGCAAAATCAGTCTGACCGTCGATCGCGCCGCGACCATAGATGCACACGTCGTGCACGCTCAGACCCGTAAAGGTAGAGCAGTAGGTCGAGAAACTCTCGCCCTCCCAGCGGCCCAGGGGCAGCATATCGGTGCCGGCATACCCGGCGCCCTCGTCGCCTGTGACCGTGCCCGGAATGTAGGCAAGCGCCGCGCGATCGTGACGGGCCAACAGCACCGCTCCCTCGGCGAGCTCGATGTTGATATTGCTCTTAAGGAAGAGGGACTTGATGCGATAACTACCGGCGGGGATCAGCACGCGCCCGCCCTTGGGGCAGGCCATGATGGCAGCCTGGATGTTGGTGGTGTCGTCGTGCTCGGCATCGCCCTTGGCGCCACAGTCGCGAACGTTGATGGTAAAGGGCTCAGCCGGCGTGGTGACACCTACGCTCAGCTCACGCTCGCCACAAACAAAACGAACCAGGTTGCGCTTGCCGGGGATCAGGCCGTCGACATAGGTCTCGACCGTATTCGTGGTACCGGCGGGCTCGTCGTTGACAAAGATCTCCCACGTATCGGCGCAGGTAAAGTAACCGCCGTCGTCAAGCTCGATAACCGCCGCGCGCGCGTTGCGCCAGATAACGTTCGTCTCCATGGGTTTCTCCCTCAAAAAGATGCTCTAAAGGCAAATTGTACGCTGTTGAAAAAGGGCCGTGCCTGCCGGCGGAATTCCGGTGGCACGGCCCTGTGATTTGGACGATATGTCGGCCTTACTCGGCGGGAGTTACGCTACCGTCCTGGAAGCCAACGTTGTTGTGGGCAAAGCAGTCCTCGTACTTAAAGCCGGAGAGCTCCTCGCAAAGCGCCTTGACCTCGGGCTTGACGTCGGCCATCTTGCCACCCTCCTTGACTCGGTGAATCTCGTCGCAAAGGACGTCGCACTGTTCCTTGTCGATCTTGATGCCGCGGGCAAGGACGGCCGCAAGCAGGAAGAAGCCGGCGCAGCCGATGATCATGTAGCCGCAGATATACAGAGGCACGGTAGCGGGCTGGGTCACGGCGTCGCTATTGCCGGCGGTCTGAATGAAGCCGGAGGCAGCAAGGACGATAGCCCACACGTTGACGGCGATAGCCTGGGCGATCTGCTGGCAGAGCTGCTGCGCGGAGCTGTAGATGCCCTCGCGACGACGCAGGGTGATGAGCTCATCGACATCGGGGATGTAGTTGAGCAGAACATCGGGCAGGTACTGGAAGCCGACGTAGAAGAACTTCCAGATGGCGAAGATGATGGGGTAGGCGATCATGGCGATGGCGACCGTGGAGGTGCCGTTGATCTGACCAAAGGCGAAGTAGTTGTAGGCGATGATGCACGCAGCGCAACCGACGTTGGCCAGGTACCAAGACTTGTGGAAGCCCTTCTTGGCCATGAGAGCGACCCAGATGGCGGTGCAGACGATAGCGACGACCTTGCCAGGCATCTCCATCACGGACTCGTAGGACTTAGGAATCTGCAGGCAGTAGACGATGAAGAAGGACAGGCAGGCAGACCAGCAGGCAGCAGCGAGCTTCGTGGAGACCTGTGCGTACAGGACCTTGCGGAAGGACTTGTTGCGGAAGGTGGAGATTACGTCGATGAAGAACTTCTTGATACCCTCGCCGACGCTCTCGATCTTCTCCTGAGCGACCTCCTCGGGGGTGTGCTCCCACGTGGACAGGTACACGCAGAGCAGCGAGATTGCCATGACCGAAGCGTTGACCGTAGCGATGATGAAGTAGCTGAACGGGTTGGTCTCGCCGAAGGTGCCAAAGCCGAAGCCCACAAGTGCAGCCATCAGGAAGCCGGCGGCGTTACCAAAGAGATGCTTGTAGCCGGTGAGGTACGTACGCTCCTTAAAGTCGTCGGTCATCTCGATGGTAAGCGGCGACAGGTTGGCGGTGCAGAACGTGTACGCGACGTTGTAGATCAGGTACAGCACAAAGTAGTACGGGAAGCCAAACGGCGTAGCCACGAAGATGAGCGGCTCGGCGATCATCATCGGGATGGCCAGCAAGATCCAGAAACGACGACGACCAAAGATGCGGCCAATCTTGGTGGCATAGAAGTTATCGGCCACAAAGCCCATCAGCGGGCAAAGAATGGCGTTGACATAGATGGCAAACGAGCTGATCAGTGCAGCCTCGCCTGCGGACAGGCCACACTCCGTGGACAGGAACAGCACCATGTAGCTGTGCGTAAAGGTCAGGGCACCGGAATTGAGCATACCGCCCATACCAAAGCCCAAGCGCGTCCAGAATGTGATCTTACGCTTTTTTCCAATCTTATTAGTCATCGAGCTCCCTCTCTTTTCTCGATTGTCTTGTAACAAGACATTTGAGTCCACACTGACATCTGTCTGCCCAGCATTCAGGGTGAACGTTTAGTTAGATTATGCACGATTGCTTATGATAGGTGAACGTTCACTTGAATAATATCCTTGAACGGTCGATTTTTACCGCTGAACGGACACAATTGAGGCTCTAAGACCTATTGTCTGCTGGTAAAGGTGCCATGCTGGACACCCATGAGATAGGTGAACGTTTATCGTATTTTCCAATTTTTTCACTTACCCACAAAACGAAAACCCCGCCGGGAACACTCCCGACGGGGCCGATGACATCGCGCTATGCTTGGGCGCACTTGCCGCTACAGGCAGACGCCGTCCTTCCAGATGCTGATCTCGTGACAGCCACGGCGCTCGGCACTCGTGAGTTTACCGCTCGCCGTCTCCAGCACCAGCTGGTATAGATCGTGAGCAGCCTCGTCGAGCGTGCGCTCACCCGTGGCAATCACGCCGGCGTTAAAGTCCATCCAGTTGGCCTTGTGGTCGCACAGACGCTGATTGGTGAACACCTTGAGCGTAGGCGCCGGCGCGCCAAACGGTGTGCCGCGGCCGGTCGAGAACAGAATCACGTGGCAGCCGGCAGCCGTCAACGCCGTGGTGGATACCATGTCGTTGCCCGGACCGCACAGCATGTTCAGGCCGTGTTTATTTGCCTGGCCGGCATACGGCAGCACGTCGACGATGGGGGCAGACCCGCCTTTTTGCACGCAGCCGCAGCTCTTGTCCTCGAGCGTGGTAATACCGCCGTCCTTGTTGCCGGGGCTCGGGTTCTCGTAGACGACCTCGCCGTGGCTAATAAAGTAGTCCTTAAAGCCATTGAGCATGTCGGAGACAGCGTTAAAGACCTGCTCGTTCTCGCAACGGTCGAGCAGGATACTCTCGGCGCCAAACATCTCGGGCACCTCGGTAAGCACCGACGTGCCGCCGCGGGCGACGACCATATCGCTCACGCGACCGATCGTGGGGTTGGCGGTAATGCCCGAAAGACCGTCGGAGCCGCCGCACTTAAGACCAATAACCAGCTCGGAGGCCAAAATGGGCTCGCGCTTGGACTGCTTTGCCAGGTCTGCCAGCTCGGCCAGAATCTTGTGGCCCTCGATTTGCTCGTCGGCTACATCCTGGCAGGTGAGAAAGCGAACGCGCTCGTGATCGAAGTCACCGAGCTCGTCAAGCACCTGCTGGTGCGTGCAGTTCTCGCAACCGAGCGACAGGAACAGCACGCCCGCTGCATTGGGGTGACGTGAGAGTGCCACCAGCAGGCGACGCGTCTGGGCGTGATCGGCGCCAGTCTGCGAGCAGCCAAAGGGATGCGGGAAGTAGTAGACGCCCTCCAGCGAGCCATCGACCAGATCCTGGGCCTGCTCGCACATGGCACGCGCAACCTCGTTAACGCAGCCGACCGTGGGGATGATCCACAGCTCGTTGCGCGTCGCGGCACGACCGTCGGCGCGGCGGAACCCCATAAAGGCCTCGGGCTCAACGGGATCCACGACCGGATGCGTGGGATTGTAGGTGTACTCGACCTCGCCCGAAAGGTTGGTCTTGACGTTATGTGTATGAAGCCACTGACCGGGCTGGACATCGCCCGTCACGTGACCGATAGGAAGGCCGTACTTGATGACGTCCTCCCCCGCGGCAATCGAGCGCACGGCCATCTTATGGCCCTGCGGAATATCCTCCACGGCCACGACCTCGCCCACCCCGGGAACCGCGACGGCGGTGCCCTTGGCAAGCGGCGACAACGCAACAATCACGTTATCGGCCGGATTGATCTGGATAGTATTCATTACAAATGGTCCTAACCCTACAGGTTGAGCAGAAGTCGAGGCGCGGGCATGCCATTCCACACCCGCGCCGGATATTTACGCCTGAGCGTTGGCGAAGGCCTGCTTGGCACCCTCGGTGCGCACGACGGCGAGCGCACTGACGACAAACTCCTCAAGACCTGCGATCTGCGTAAGGTCCTCGCCCCACATTTGATCGTTAGCGAGCACGTCGTGTACCAGCTGGGCGTCGTCGGAGCCGGCGTGGGCAGCGTAGAAGTCGAGCA
Source organism: uncultured Collinsella sp. (assembly GCA_900547715.1). Lineage (GTDB taxonomy): Bacteria > Actinomycetota > Coriobacteriia > Coriobacteriales > Coriobacteriaceae > Collinsella. Next base: position 17,742 of record URHU01000002.1, read on the forward strand.
CGAAAGCGTCGTCCTGAGCGGTGTACTCGGTGCCGTCGGAGCGACGCAGGTGCAGACCGTCACCCTCGCGGGCAACGAGCTCCTGCGTATAGAAGGCAATGAGCGTAGCGAGGCTCGTTGCGAGGCACTTGGGCAGGTTGCCGGTCTCGGCAACGTAGTCCTTGAGCGTGGGCAGGTCGCGGGCGCGCCACTTAGCCGTGGAGTTGAGACAAATGGAGAGCAGCGCGTGGTCGATAAACGGGTTGTCGAAGCGGTTCTCGACGGCGGCGGCAAAGGCCTTGCAGTCCTCGACATCCAGGTCGGCGGCAAGCGTCGGAATGACCTCGTCATAGAGCATGGTGTTCATAAAGCCGCGAACGGTCTCGTCGTGCATGCAGTCGCGCACGATGTCAAAACCGGCAACCCAAGAACCCGGGACAAAGGCGGTATGGGCACCGTTGAGGATGCGGACCTTGCGCTTCTTGTACGGGGTGACGTCGGGGGTCACAAAGACACCCGGGAGACCGGCCTTCACAAACGGCAGGCGCTCCTTGAGCGACTCGTCGCCCTGGATACCCCACATCTGGAAGGGCTCGCGCACGGCCAGGAAGGGATCCTCGTAGCCCAGACGCTCGGCAACCGCCGCGGCCTCCTTAGGATCGCGGATGCGGCCGGGGACGATGGTGTCGACGAGCGTGGTGCAGACGGTGCAGTCGTTGGCCATCCACTGCGCAAACTCGTCCTCCCAACCCCAGTCGCTCACGTACTGGTTCATGATGCGCAGCAGCTCCTCGCCGTTGTGATCGATGAGCTCGCAGGCCAGCACGATGACGCCCGGCTTACCGGCAGCCCAGCGAGTGTGGAGCACCTGGGCAAGCTTGGCGGGGAAGCTCGCAGGCGGCATGTCGTCGGCCTTGCAGGACGGGTCGTAGGCGATACCGGCCTCGGTGGTGTTGGAGACGATGATCTCCAGGTCGTCGGAGACGGCGACCTCCATCATGGCACGGTAGTCGTCCTCACGATACGGGTTCAGGCAGCGGCTGCAAGCGCTGATCACGCGGGACTCGTCAACCGTGTTCCCGTTCTCCTTGCCGCGCACCAGCACGGTGTACAGGTCGTCCTGGGCATTGATACCGTCGGCAAAGCCAAAGGCGCCACTGATGGGCTGCACCATGACGACCTTGCCGTTCCAGCCGGTGGCCTCGTTGCCCATGTCAAAGAAGCGGTCGACGAAGGCGCGCAGGAAATTGCCCTCGCCAAACTGCAGGACCTTCTCGGGAGCGTCCTTGGGCAGCAGGTAGCCCTTGTAGCCGATCTTCTCGAGCGCATCGTAGCTGATGTTCTCCATCTGTGTCTCTCCTTAGATAGCTGTTAGCGTGCAAGCAAAACGGGGGCGCCGCGTGTGGCAACGGCGCTCCCGAGTTCGATGTGATTCGATGCGGGCTTAGGCCTCGACGGTGTCCAGGTCAAAGCCAAAGTAGCGGACCGCATTGTTGTAGCTGATGTCGCGCACGATGCTGCCCAGCAGCTCCATGTCGGCCGGGTACTTGCCCTGCTCGACCCACTCGCCGATCACGCTGCACAGCACGCGACGGAAGTACTCGTGGCGCGGATAGGACAGGAAAGAGCGGGAGTCGGTAAGCATGCCCACAAAGTTGCCCAGCACGCCCTCGTTAGCCAGAGCCGTGAGTTGCTCGCGCATGCCGACCTCGTTGTCGTTGAACCACCAGGCGGAGCCGTTCTGGATCTTACCGGCGGTCGGAGCCTCCTGGAAGCAGCCCATGACGGTATCGATCATGGTGTTATCGATGGGGTTCAGGCTGTACAGGATGGTCTTGGGCAGGCCGCAGGTCTCCTGGATGGAGTTGAGGAAATCGGCGAGCTGGTCGGACGGCGTGTAGTTAGAGATGCAATCGTAGCCGGTATCGGGGCCGAGCTTGGCAAACATGGCGCGGTTGTTGTCGCGCTTGCAGCCAAAGTGCAGCTGCATGGCCCAGCCCAGACGGACATACTCGCCGGCAACGAACTGCATAAAGGCAGTCTTGTACTTGAGGATCTCTTCCTCGGTAAGCGGCTCAGCAGCCAGACCCTTGGCAAAGATGGCCTCGATCTCGTCGGCGGTAGCCGGGGCGTACATAACGTAGTCGAGTGCATGGTCGGATGCGCGACATCCCAGCTCGTGTGCAACGTCGTAGCGCTTGGAGATGGCAGACTTCATGCCCTCGAAGTCGCTGACCTCAACGCCGGCGACCTCGGAAAGGTGCTTGCAGTAGTCGGCAAACTCCTGGCCGCGCTCGATGCGCAGAGCGGCATCGGGACGCATGGCGGGAACGACCTGGACGTCGAAGCTGTCGTCGGCGGCAATCTTCTTGTGCCACTCAAAGCTGTCGGCGGGATCGTCGGTAGTGCAGATCATGCGGACGTTGGACTGCTTGATCAGATTGCGACAGGTAAAGCTGGCCTCAGCGAGCTTGGCGTTGGCAAGGTCCCAGACCTCCTGGGCAGTCTTGCCGTTGAGGACGCCCTCGTAGCCAAAGTAGCGCTTAAGCTCCAGGTGGCTCCACTCAAAGACGGGGTTGCCAACGCAGCGACCCAGGGTCTCGGCCCACTTTTGGAACTTCTCGCGAGCAGGGGCGTCGCCAGTGATAAAACGCTCGTCGACGCCGTTGGCACGCATCAGGCGCCACTTGTAGTGGTCGCCGCCCAGCCAAACCTCGGTGATGTTCTCGAAACGCTTGTCCTCCCAAATCTCCTTAGGAGAAATGTGGCAGTGATAGTCGACGATGGGCATGCCCTCGGCAAAGTTGTGGAACAGCTCCTCGCCGGTCTTAGTGCTCAGCAGGAAATCCTGATCGTCCATAAAGTTTTTCATCAAACAGCCCCTTTGCTGGCAACGCGGGCGCACGGCGCGCTCGTTATCCTTTAGGTGAACGTTCACTATACTAATCCATTGCACCTCAAAAGGTGAACGTTCACCTAACCACCACGGGGTGAACGGTAGATTTTGCCCGTTCAACGGTTGCTGGAGATGTGACTTGCATGTATTGCGGACTGTTTGGCGTCCCCGAACACCGAACTTGAGCGCTTTTGCTCAGGTGGGTCATGCCCCGACGTACATTTTTGGGAGTATTCAGCATTGGAGCGCGCCGTGCGCCATCCTCAGCGTCCTATTTGGAACGCAGATGGCGCCCGATCGGCATAAAAAGTGCCCCCGATGGCAAATTACGCCATCGGGGGCACTTAAAACAGTCGTTCTGCACCTCATTCAGGGCATGCCGATGCTGAATACTCCCAAAAATGCACGTCGCAAGAGGGGGTACCTGCTCAATCGGCTAAATACCCGCAAGTTCGCAGTAGCGATCGACATTGCTGGCAAATACCATCTCGACGGCGCCCTTCTGGACGGGCACCGTCGGGGTCCTTCCCCACAGCAGATAATCGCCCAGCGTCTTAGCGCCGCGATACGCCAGGCTCGTCGGGTCCTTATAGACAATATTGGTAAAGATACCGCGGCGCAAGGCCAGAGCACTTTCGGGAAACAGGTCGTTGCCGATCACCATGACCTGACCGGCCTTGTCGGTCGAAACGAGCGCGTCGGCAACCACTTCGGAACCAACGGCAAAAACGCTACAGATAAGTTCGGGGGCGCCCGGCGCACTCAAGCGCTTTTCGAGCTCATGCTCGAGTTGTTTGACTTGCGCATGGGCACCTGCAAGATCCTCAACCTGCCATGGAATATCACGTTCGCGCAGGTAATTGTGAAAGGCGCGGGCGGTTAGATAGTGCGAATCGGTATACGGGTCGCCTGTCAAAAGGAGCACGCGGGCGTCGGCCCCAGAAGCATGGACCAGGTTTGCCGCCTGCTCGGCCATAAGGCTGCCTGCCGTCGAATAATCGGCCAAGCTCGCACCCAAACGATTCAAATGCGGACGGTCGCCGTCGACGAGCTCGATCGTCACGCCCGCCTCGGCAATCTGCCCCAACAGCTCGGTTGCACGATCGTCGCCCGGCGCATAGGCGAGCAAGCCATCAATCTTCTCGCCCACCTGCAGACGCTCGTCGATTTGCTCGAGTGCATCAGCGTAGCCGCCCACGCCAAATTCAACGCGCTCAACCGTAATGCCCCGGTCGATGACCTCCTGTTCAAAGCGATTGCAGCCTTCCCACAGGTAACGGAAAAAGTACGCTCCCTCGCGCGATGCGCGGGGCAGGCAAAACACCAGATTGATGTCCTTGCGGCGCAGGCTTGAGGCACTTGTGTTGCGGTGATAGCCCATGGCCTCGGCCTTGGCGTTCACCTTGGCGCGCACGGATTCGCTCACGCCGGCCTTTCCCGTCAGGGCCTTGTGCACGGTATTGATGGAAACGCCAAGCTCGGCGGCTATGTCCTTCATGGTTACGCGAGCGCTCATGGGGATACTCCGTTATAGATAAGTTGCCAATTAACAGTACAGGTAACGATACCCCAAAAATACTCTTCGACTCGCCGTGCTCTCCCTCAAATGCACAAAGCGCCCCGCGAACGGATGCCCGCGGAGCGCTTGGATGTCCGGACCTTATTTGATACCGCGGCCCAAGTCTTCGGCGATTTTGTCTACGCCCTTAAGTGCAGCGCACGTCTTTTTGTTGGAGCAATGCCCCGTGCAAACGCCACCCTGAGCGCAGTCGGCGCAGGTGCCCTTGCGATAGATGCGCACGCACACGGCGACAAACGCAACGCCGATAACAGCCAGTACAACAATATCGATAGGTGCCATAGCAAGCCTCCTCTAGTTAACCGCCACTTACTTTACCCCATTTTCCACCTACCAAAAAGGGACAGGTTTATTTTGGTCGGTTTTATCTGCGGAAACGCCACATCTTAACTTCTGGGGCAAAGTAATCTGTCTCCCATGCACAAAAAGCCCGGGGTCGCTGGGACACCCGGGCTCGTGAAAAGGGGTTAATCCTTATTCGGACTTAAGCGGAAACTGCGGCGGAAGCAGTGTTGGTCTCGTCCTCGTCGGTCCATGCATGCTTGGGCATGGGACGGAAGATCTGGAAGAGCATCGCAACCAGCAGCACGATGGCCACAATCGTCCAGATACCAAACTGTCCAAGAACAAGCAAGTTGTAGAACTGGTTGATGAACAGGCCGATCACCCAAGCGAAGGCGCACTCGTAACCGATGGCGATCGCAGTCCACTTGCCGGAATCCATCTGGTTGCGGATGGTGCCAATGGCGGCAAAGCACGGAGCGCACAGCAGGTTGAAGGCGCCGAAGGCAACGCAAGCGCCCATGGTGGGGAACATGCCGGCAAACGCGGTCCACAGGCTCGGGTCGGTCTCGCCCGCGTCGGCGACGGACAGCAGCGAGCCGGCGGTGGCGACGACGTTCTCCTTGGCGACGAGGCCAGAGACAGTCAGCGCGGTGGCCTGCCAGGTGCTAAAGCCAAGCGGGGCGAAGATCCAAGCGACCAGGTTGCCCAGCATGGCGAGCACAGAGTAGTCCATGAACTCCTCGGGGATGCCCTCCATTGCAGGCAGGAAGCCAAAGGAGCCGTTATAGCTACCAAAGTTGGAGAGGAACCAAACCACGACGGTGGACGCGAAGATGACCGTGCCGGCCTTCTTGATAAAGGCCCAGCAGCGCTCCCACACGTGCAGCGCCCAAGAGCGGATCGCCGGGAAGTGGTAGGCAGGAAGCTCCATAACGAACGGCGTCGGGCGACCGGCAAAGAGCTTGGTCTTCTTGAGCATGAGGCCCGAGGCGATGACGGCAAAGACGCCCAGGAAGTAGAAGAGCGGGCTGATCCACGCGGCGGTGGTGGAAGAATCGCCGATGATAGAACCCATGAGCAGGGCGATAATCGGCAGCTTGGCGCCACAGGGAATGAACGTGGTGGTCATGACCGTCATGCGGCGGTCCTTCTCGTTCTCGATGGTCTTGGTAGCCATGACGCCGGGGACGCCGCAGCCCGAGGACACGAGCATGGGGATGAATGACTTACCGGACAGGCCAAAGCGGCGGAACACGCGGTCCATGATGAAGGCGACGCGGGCCATATAGCCGCAGTCCTCCAGGAAGGACAGCATGACGAACAGCAGGAACATCTGCGGCACAAAGCCGAAGATGGCACCCAAACCACCGACGATACCGTCACAGACGAGCGAATCGACCAGGCCACCGTCCTCGGTGCCACCCGCCACGAGGGCGTCGTGCACCATGGTGGTGATACCCGGGACATAGGGGCCGTACTCTGCCGGGTCGACCGAGTCGGCGTCGTCACCCGCGGCCTCGACAGCCTCATCGTAAGCATCGCGGCCCTGACCGAGCACATACCAACCGTCGGTGCCAAAGAGCTGATCGTTGGTGAAGTCGGTCACCGTTCCGCCCAGGGTGGAAACGGCGATGTAGTACACGCAGAACATGATGACCACAAAGATCGGCAGGCCCAGGATACGGTTGGTAACCACACGGTCAATCTTCTCGGAGGTGCTCATCTTGGCCGGGGCCCTGGTGAGGCACTCGTCGATGATGTGTGCGATCACGCCGTAGCGCTCACCGGTGATGATGGACTCGGCGTCATCGTCGCAGTCCTGCTCGCACTGAGCGACCAGCTCTTCGACGCGAGCGGCCTTCTCCTTGGTGAGGTTGATGAGCTTGCAGGCGTCCGCATCACGCTCGAACAGCTTGACGGCGTAATAGCGGCGCTTGTTAGCGGGAACGCTCGCAGGCAGATTGTTTTCGATGTGGTCAAGAACGTCCTCGATGGAGGAATCGAACTTGTGCTCCGGCACCTCGCCCTTGGAAGCAGCGGACTTCTTAACCTGCTCGAACAGCTCCTTGATGCCCTTGTTCTTAAGGGCCGAGATCATCATGACCGGGCAGCCGAGCTTCTTGGAGAGCTTGTCCGTGTCGATCTTGTCGCCGTTCTTCTCGACCAAGTCGGCCATGTTGAGGGCAACGACCACGGGCAGGCCGGTCTCGATAACCTGAAGCGCCAGGTACAGGTTGCGCTCGAGGTTGGTGGCGTCGACCACCTGGACGACTACATCGGGCTCGCCGCTCATGAGGTAATCGCGCGAGCATTGCTCCTCGGGGCTGTAGGGGGAAAGCGAGTAGATGCCGGGGAGGTCCGTGATGGTAACGTTCTTGTCGCTTAGGAGCTTGGCCTCCTTTTTCTCAACCGTGACGCCGGGCCAGTTGCCAACGTAGCCGTTGGCGCCGGTGATCAGGTTGAAAAGCGTGGTCTTGCCGCAGTTGGGGTTACCCGCAAGTGCGACATGGATCTGAGAATCCGCCATTCAATCCTTCTTCCTTGTGTGCCTGCGCTGCTTTCTCCGCGCAGGCTGGATAATGTGCTTCAAAGTTGCTGCATTAAGTTAGAAAAACCTAACTTAATCTGCAGAAATATGCGCCGCCGGCCCTTACTGGACCTCGACGACGGCCGCCTCCTCCTTGCGGATGGAAAGCTCGTAGCCGCGCACGTTGATCTCGACCGGATCACCGAGCGGTGCAACCTTCACGACCTTAAACGACGTGCCCTTGATGAGCCCCAGGTCCATAAGGTGGCGGCGAAGCGCACCCTCACCGTGAAGCTTGACGATGGTGGAGCTCTCGCCCACCTTAACGTCACCCAACGTCTTCATCCTCTTATCCCCCTTTCGGTTTTTATGAAATGCTGCAGACTAACCGACGGTCATGATGTGCATGGCAACCTTGGAATCGATACCAAAGCGTGCGCCCAGCACCGTGACGATGATATTGGCGCCACTCGAGCTCACCACGTGGATTTCGTTGCCCTCGACAAAGCCGAGGTCCTTGAGGTGGTGTTTCATATCCTCATTGCCCTTTACACGAGACACGCGCACGGTTTCGCCCGCTTTTACCATCGAAAGCGGCATGGCCGGCATCTGCGGTCCGCAAGACATGAGTTGCTCCTAACGTCAGTTCGTCCTCAACATCGACGCGTTAAAAGTTAACCACGTCTATGTTCGCTATAGTAAACTAGCACGTGGTTAACTTTTTGGAAAGAGTCTCTATTCAGTTTTCGAAAAAGTTTCCTATACGAAACAAAAGAGGCACCGCAAAGACCATCTCTTTGCGGTGCCTTGTCATACCAATTTATGCAGCAGAGAGGACTCTCCCCTATTTCACATTGTTACGCTTAGAGCGAGAGGTTTCTAATCGACGTAACGCACGAGGCCTCATCCACGCCCGAAACGCGGAACACGATATCCTCGCCGCACTCGCCGTAGAGAGCCATGAGACCCATAACGTCGCGACCGTCGGTATGACGGTCACCGATGCTGACCGACACGTCGCTACGATGCTTGGCAATGATGTCATAGAGCAACGCAACCGGGCGGGCATGTAGTCCCAACGGATCTTTAATCGTCTTTGTAAACTCGACCATGTCCCCTCCCACGACATCGCACATTCGGCCGGCAAAACCCAGCCACGTGGTAGTTATTGTAGCGTTAGATGCTTGTCGAGAGCCCCTCCGGATACCCCGTGGTCAAAAAGTGGCAAATATGAGTACTGTCACCAATTTAGTAGCAGCAAAATCGAGAGCAAATTGCCTACTTTGAGCGATTCGAAGAGGTTGAAAGCCGTCAAACGCCCTTTAAAGGGGGTTAGATAAATTGATTTTGAGTCCATTTTTGCTCAAAACCGGCCGATAGATATGACACCTCTTTTGCAACAGTACTCATATTTGGCATTTTTTGACCACAAGGTCCAAAACCATGCCCCAAAACACAAAAGGAGGGGCCTCGTAAGGCCCCTCCTTAGGAAAGGGAATCGATTTATTCCACAGCCGTAGATTAATCCTAGCCGCTACTCCATCATGTCGAGGACGGAGGGGCGCAGCTCGCTCTCGGCGGCCTCGGGATCGGTCTCGCGCAGACGGTTGATGTAGCGGTTGTACCACATCACGGCAAGGCCCAGGAAGACAACCACACCGCCAACGTTGTAGACCAGCGTCAGCCACAGCGGCTGATCGAGCGGAATGGTGCCGCAGATAAGCACGAAGCAGAAGACCACAAGCAGGAATGCGGCAACGACCAGGCCAAAGCTGCGCGAGCCCATGCGGAAGTCACGGGGAGCGGCGTCGAAGTTCTTGCGCAACATAAAGTAGGCAAGCAGGATCAGCAGCGGCGGGAGCAGAGCAGTGGCAGCCGTCATGTTAGTGACGATCATGAGCAGGTCGTCGAGGTTGCCGGAGCCCAGGGCCGGGATGATCAGGATGGGGACGACGATAGCGAACTGCAGCCAAGCAGCGCGGGCGGGAATGCCATGCTCGTTAAGCTCGACGATCTTGCTACCAAAAACGCCCTTGGGGATCTCGGTGAAGAAAACCTTGATGGGAGCCGAGGTCCACATCATGAGGGAGCCCAGCGTGGCAGCGAGAAGGATCAGGCCAATGACGCGCGTGGACACTTCCATGGGAATGCCAAAGTGGGCAAAGACAGCGCCGAATACGTCGAAGATGCCGGTGGAGATGGCAACGCTGCCCTCGGGAATGAACAGGTTAACCAGCAGCGAAGCGCCTGCATACAGAAGGCCGATGGTCAGGCCGGCGATAACGACAGTGCGCACGAAGGCCTTGACGCCGCCCTTGAGGTCGTTGAGGAACACGCCGACAGACTCAGCGCCGCCAACGCCCTGGATGATCCAGGCAAGCGTACCGAAGAAGCCCCACGCAGTTGCGAAGTTGCTCATGTCGGGAGCCATGTTAGCGGGAGTAGGAGCCGTAGCGAACTCAACGCCGCCAAAGGCAGCAGCCAGGGACAGCAGGATGAACACGGCGGTCAGGCCGAGAGCCGCGGTCGAACCGAAGGAGGAAATGGAGCCGATCCACTTAGCGCCCTTGGTCGAAACCCACGTGGCGATAGCAAAGACGACGATCTCGATAATGGTGATCCACAGCTGCGAAAGCTCGGCATTGGCACCAAAGAACACGTAGCTCGCGTAGATGATGACATTGGGCAGGACGGATGCAAAGTAGAACAGGTTAACGAACCAGTAGCTAAATGCCGTCAGGAACGCCCAGCGGCCGCCCATCGAGGTCTTGACCAAGGCGTACACGCCCGACTCGGAGTCCTTGTTAAGGCCGACGAACTCGGCGGTAACCAGGGTATAGGGGACAAAGTACAAAAGCGTGGCGAAGAAGAACGACGGCGCAGCTGCCAAGCCGATGGCCGCGTTGTTGTTGATGATGTTCTTGATACCGAACACGGCGGCGACCGTCATGCCCAGCAGAGCGAACGAACCAATCGTTCCTCGTTTTTCAGAGCTCATAAGCCCTCCCAATCATCTATTAAATGTCATCTAAAACCGTCCGAGCTGCAAATGCAAACACGGACGACGCACCTGCTAAGGGGAATGGGGAAAAGGGAGTCAACAAAGCCATCCCCCTTAACGGCGCGAAGCAAACGTCCAGGCGGACGAATACTACTTGTTGGGGAAGGAATAACCTTCGACCGTCACGTGCAGTACCACGACGCGGGGATCCGCGGCATCGGCCACGACACGGTAGGCCTCGTCAATTTCGACGACGGCAACGCCGCCGGCGGGAATCGTCACGGTCTCCCCCGCCCCCTCAAAGCGCTCGCGATCATCGATATCGCTGTAAGCGCGGGTGCAGGTGAGGCCTGCCTTGGGGGCAACCTCGACGGTCAGATTGCCGTCGAGCGGGGCGAGCACGGCATGGTAGCGACGGTGACCGACCAGATCGGCAGTAGCCGCCTCGTGGGCGTTCACCCACCAATACACCAGCGAGTCGCCGATAGAGTACGCCACATCGTGCTGCAGTTCAGAAACGCCGTCGAGTGCCTGACCGGTACGCATCCACTTCTTGACGGACTTCATCTGGGCGTCGAAATCGGCACGCGAGTTAAAGATATGCATGACTTATGCCTCCTTAATGGGTGCCAGCGCCTGAGCCAGATCGGCAGACGTCAGCGGTCGCAGGGACACCTCAAAGCTGAAGCTCTCAAAACGGGTGCGATAGGAATCGAGCACCTCGGAACCCCAAGAGTTCGAGCCAAGGCCGAGCAGCTGGTCGTTGATGTTGACCGTAACCGTTTCGCCCGGGACAAGATCGTAGACATGCTTGGCGTTATCGATAGCCTCGCAGCTATAGGGCCATGCGGAGAACGAGAACGGATTGGAAGCGGCGTCGCTCGGACGCGTCACGACCAGACCGTCACCGTGGCTGGAGCGCAGGGCGACCCAGCGGGTACCCTCGCGGTTGGCGCAGTCCTGGGGCATAACGTAGGGCGTGAACATGTCGTCGACCGTAGTGCGGTAATGACCGACCGGGTTGGCGCGCAGCGAGTCCGGATAGTTCTCGCCCGGGCCGTGGCCATACCACTCGACGGCACGATCGCAACCGGGAACCTCAAAGGAGATGCCGATGCGCGGGATAATGTCCGAATAGTCGCCGTAGGGCTCGCCGGAAACCTTGAGGTCGACGCGACCGCTCGGAAGCACGGTGTAGACAAGCTCGACGCGCATGCCGAACGCGCGGACGGGAGGAGCAATACGTTGGCTCACGGTAACGACGACCGCATTGCCGTCCTGCTTCCAAAAAACCTTGCGGGTGGACGTCTGCATTACATCAATGAAGTTGTCCTTCCACAGGGAGTCGTACTCCTGGGCGTGGTTGTCGACGAGCGGATGCCAAAAACCAACCTGGGGACCAGAGGCCATGACGTCACGCCCGGATGCCTTCCACTTGCTCACGGTGCCGTTGACCTTGCTGAAGGTCAGCTCGCCGTTGAGGGAGTGAATGCGAATCTCCTGCTCGGTCTCCTCGACCGTAAGCTCAGAACGAGCTGGGGCGGCGATGGCCGGCGCCGGATGGTTTGCGATGGCAAACTGGCTTGCACCCAGCTGGAACATCGGCTCGCACCAGACGTGAGCGGCCATGGTGTAGGCGCGCACGGTCAGCAGGGTCTCGCCTACCGCGGCCTCGCGAATCACCAGCGGAAGCTGGACGGACTCGCCGGGGGCAACCGCACCGGGCATGAGCGTCTTGCGGCAAACCACGTCGCCGTCCACCAGGGTCTCCGCCGACAGGCAAACATCCTCGAGGGTGGTAAACCAACGCTTGTTGGTGACGGTCAGCTCGCCCGCCTCGGCATCGTAGGCCATGCGAACCGGGCAGATGACCTGACCATACTCAGTGAGGCCCGGGCTCGGCTGCTGCCAAGGGAACACCATGCCATCGATGCAGAAGTTGCTGTTATTGGGGTAATCGCCGTTGTCGCCACCATACATATCGTAGGCAACGCCGTCCTCGGTCACAGCAGCCAAACCGTGGTCGCACCATTCCCAGATAAACTGGCCTTGGATGCAATCCCAGCGATCGAAGACCTCCTGGTACTCGGACAGACCTCCGGGGCCATTACCCATGGAGTGGCCATACTCGCAGTTGATGCGCGGCTTGGGGAACGGATGCTCACCAAAGTCGTTCATCTGCGACACACGGGAGTACATCGTGGAAATGACGTCGACGGTATCGGCGTTGCGGTCCTCCTCGTAGTGGACCGGACGACCATCGAGCTCGTGAGCCTTGGCGTACATCGCGCGGATGTTGCAGCCATAGCCGCTCTCGTTGCCCAGCGACCACATGATGATGCACGCGTGGTTGCGCTCCTGCATCACCAGGCGCTCAATACGGTCGACGTAGGCCGGCTCCCATGCCGGGTCGTCGGTAACCAGGGCGATGTTGCCGATATTCTCGAAGCCGTGGCTCTCCATATCGGTCTCGGCGACCAGCATGATGCCATACTCATCACACAGCTCGTAGAAGCGCGGGTCATTGGCATAGTGAGAGGTGCGCACTGCGTTGATGTTGTGCTGCTTCATGAGCTCCAGGTCGCGGCGCATGCGATCGAGGCCCACGGCGCGGCCCTTGTGATCGTCGTGATCGTGGCGGTTGACGCCATGCATCTTAAAGTAAGTGCCGTTGAGGTAGATATGATTGCCCTCGACCGTCACCTCGGCAAGACCCTGGCGATGCGGGACGTACTCGCTCACCTTGTCGCCGTCGTAGACCTCAAACGTAAGATCGTAGAGGAAGGGGTCCTCGGGATTCCAGAAGTGGGCATCGGTCACGCCGCACTCGGCATGGCCGTCGACGCACTCACCCGTAGCCACCACGTTCTCGCCATCGCTGAGCGTAAACACAACGCGGGAAGCGCCCTCGGCAACCGTATCGAGCGTAATCAGAGCGGCATCGCCCTCGCGGTGCGTGCGGAACCTAAAGTCGACCAGGTGCGCGGCGGGACGCTGCATAAGGTACACATCGCGGAAGATGCCCGAGGCCCACCACATGTCCTGATCCTCGATGTAGCTGCCATCGCTGTACTGCAGGACCTTGACCGCAAACAGGTTGTCGCCCTCGACGAGCGCGTCGGTCACGTCGAACTCGGCAGACAGGCGCGAACCCTTGGTCATGCCGATATACTGACCGTTGACGTACAGCTCGCCATAGCTCTCGATGCCGTCGAAGCGAATGATCTCGCGAGCGCCGGCAGGAACGGCGGGAAGGTTGACGATGCGCTGGTAGACGCCCGTGGGGTCGTCGGAGGGAACGAACGGCTGATCAACCGGGAACGGGAAACCCTCGTCGGTGTAGGCAAGGTTGCCATAGCCGTCCACCTGCCACAGGTGCGGAACCTCCACGTGATCCCACTCGGGCTTGTACGTGGAGAGTTCCTCGTTGGAGACGGCAGCGGGGCCCTCAAAGAGGCGGAACTGCCACGAGCCGGACAGCTGGACAAACCCGCGCGACAGCTCGCGGCTGTACGTTGCAGCGAGATCGGCAGTCTCGTAACCCATAAAGTACGCATGGGGTGCCAGGCGGTTCCTGTGGGTGAGCGCTTGGTTTTCCCAATCGTTAATGGCGTCCATGGTGATGCTCCTTCATCATCGTAGTGATTCTTGTGCAACCGGTTGTCCTTATCTTACGGGCGATGCAAAAAACTGTGCAACCGGTTGTCCGCTGAACGGTCGATTTGGTCTGGTTAACGGTGCAACCGGTTGTACAACCGCGACACTTATGTCACCCTGAGTATCGAAACTCAGCGCAAGACATCGTTCTCAAGCTCGTAGGCAACCGCCACGCCCGCTGATATCTCACCCATACGAGACGTATTCGATTGCGGCTTGGTTGCAAAACGACACCGGTCACCGGATATCATGAACGCTGTTCAGGCGCACTATAGTAAGCTGTATCCGCACTAGCCCGTATCAGTGACAACATCGACCGCATTTTCCAGGAGACGCCATGACACAACCAGTTCGCACCGCACCTACGCTTGCCGAGGTTGCCGCAGCTGCCGGCGTGTCGCGCTCCACGGCATCGCGCGCCCTCAACGATTCGCCCCGCATTAGCGAGGAAACCAAAAAGCGCGTCCGCGCGGCGGCCAAGGAAGTCAATTTTGTCCCCAACGCTCGTGGCCGAGCGCTCGCTGTCGGGCGCACGGAAATCATCGCCGTGCTCGTGACCGAGCCTCTGAGTGAACTCTTCAGCGACCCCACCTATAGCGAGTTTTTGAGCGGCATTACCGAGGAACTGTCGGAGTCGTCCTATCTGCCCGTTATCTTGCAGGCGTCTTCTACGCATGAGCGCAACCGCGCACGCGAGCACTTTGAGCGCCGCTCGTTCGACGCCGTGATCGACGTCTCTCCCTACAAAGGCAGCGAGCTGCTCGAGGTGCTGCGCGAGCTGGGCGTACCCACCGTGTTGTGCGGCCAGCTCGAGGGCCACCCCTATCGCGATGTGTTCTCGACGGTCTACTCTGACGACGAAGAGGGCGGACGCTTTGCGGCACTCGCCATGAAGGGGCGCGGCCGCAAAGATATCGTCGCCGTGTTGGGACCGCAAGACAACCCCGCTGTTGTCGACCGCCTGCGCGGCTACCGCGCCGTCTTGGGCGAAGACCTCCCAGACGCAAACGTTATCTATACCGGCTGGAACAGCGGAGACGGCTATCAGGCCATACACCTGATTCTCGCGCGCAAGATTGCTTTCGATGGCGTGCTCTGCGGATCGGACCGTATCGCGGCTGGCGTCATCACCGCACTCAACGAGGCAGGCCTATCCGTTCCTGCGGACGTTTCTGTCGTCGGCTTCGACGATCACGAGATTGCGACGCGCTGCGTCCCCGCGCTCACGACCGTCCGCCAGCCCCTGCGCGAAGAAGGCCACATGGCCGCCAACATTGCGCTCGACATGATCAAGGGTGCCGAGCCTACCACCTCCGTGATGCACATGCAGCTGATCCAGAGAGACTCGCTATAAGAAACTGGGGCAGGCTTTCTGCCAGACAGTTGTTGCGGAAAGCCTGCCCCGTTTTGAGCGCTCATTCTGGGGCACAGTTTCCGTTAGACAGCTCAACCGGAAACTGTGCCCCATTATTTTGCCGAATTCTGGGTCGCGCTTTCCCAGAGGACCCCCCTTGGGAAAGCGCGACCCGTTCTGGACGCAAATTCCGGGTCGTAGTTTCCGCGACGCCCAGTCAACCTATACCCTCGCAACCTCGGCGTATAAAAAACGAGGGAAGACACACGTCCTTCCCTCGTTGCAAGCAAGATGTAGCCGCTCGCCTACATCAGGCGCAGGCTGACGTCCTTGAGCTGGGCGCCGCTAACGGCACTCGGGGCGCCCGACATAAGGTCGGAGCCGCTGGCCGTCTTGGGGAACGCCATGACGTCGCGGATGGAGTCGGAGCCGGTGAGCAGCATGCACACGCGGTCCAGGCCCAGAGCGAAACCGCCCATCGGGGGTGCACCAAACTTGAGCGCCTCCATGAGGAAGCCGAACTGAGACTCGGCACGCTCCTCGGTAAAGCCCAGGAGCTTGAGCATGGACATCTGCATCTCGGCGTTGTGGATACGCATACCGCCGCCGCCGGCCTCAAAGCCGTCCATGACAAAGTCGTAGGTGCAAGAACCGGCTGCCAACGGGTCGGCCTCGATCTTGGCGATGTCGGTCTCGGTCGGCAGGGTGAAGGGCTGATGCTCGGCTGCATAGGCCTTGCGGTCCTCATCCCAGTGGAACAGCGGGAAGTTGACGACCCACAGGAAGTCGTGGCCCTCGCGCTTGATCTCGAGCGCGTTGGCCATGTGGGAACGCATGCCGCCCAGGATCTCGTCAGAGAGCAGGCGCGGGCCGGCGGCGAACATCACAAGGTCGCCGGGCTCGACGTCCATGCGCTCGCGCAGAGCCGCCATCTCCTCGTCCGAGAAGAACTTGACGATGGGGCTGTTGATGGAGCCGTCCTCGCGGAAAGCGATCCAGGCCAGGCCCTTGGCGCCAAACGTGGAGGCCACACCGGCGAGCTTATCGATCTTGGCACGTGCCCAGGCACCGGCGCCCTTGGCGTTGATGGCCTTGACGACAGAGCCCTCCTCGTTTGCGGCGGTCGCAAAGACCTTGAACTTGGAGTTGGCAAAAATGTCGGTCAGGTCGACCAGGTGCATGCCATAGCGGGTATCGGGCTTGTCGGAGCCATAGGTGTCCATGGCCTCCCAGTAGTCCATGCGACGCAGCGGCGTGGGCATCTCGACACCCATGCGGCCGAAGGCGTCGGCCAGGACCTCTTCGAGCGCGCTCATGACATCGTTCTGGTCCACGAAGGACATCTCGATATCGACCTGGGTGAACTCGGGCTGACGGTCGGCACGCAGGTCCTCGTCGCGGAAGCACTTGGCAACCTGGTAGTAACGCTCGACGCCACCGACCATGAGCAGCTGCTTCAGGAGCTGCGGGGACTGCGGCAGGGCGTAGAAGTTGCCCGGCTGAATACGGCTGGGAACGATGAAGTCGCGAGCGCCCTCGGGCGTGGACTTGAACAGGGAGGGCGTCTCGACCTCCATGAACTCACGGTTGTGCAGCGCCTCGCGAATGGCAAAGGTAAAGTCGGAGCGCAGCTTGAGGTTGGCCATCATCTCGGGACGACGGAGGTCCAGATAGCGATAGCGCAGACGGGTGTCCTCGCTGGTCTCGATGCCGTCCTCGATCTGGAACGGCGGAGTGACGGACGTGTTGAGCACCTCGGCGTGGTCGGTCAGGACCTCGATCTCGCCGGTCGCGAGCTTGGTGTTGGTGGTCTCCTCGCCACGGGCGCGCACGACGCCGTGGATCTTGATGGGCCACTCGGGACGCATGGTCTCGGCGATCTTAAAGGCGTCGCCGTCAGAGTGCTCGGGGTCGAAGGTGAGCTGCGTGATGCCCTCGCGGTCGCGAAGGTCGCAGAAGATAAGGCCGCCGTGGTCGCGGCGACGGCTCACCCAACCGGTGAGGGTGACCTCTTCGCCCACGTTCTCGAAGCGAAGCTCGCCGCAGGTACGGGTGTGCATGGAATGCTCGTCAATGGGACGGGTCTGGCTCATACCAGTGATCCTCCTTTATGGATCTGTGCCGCCCCGTGTCGTTCCGGGCGGCGTCGTACAGATTTGCCCAGCCTGCGTAAACCGCGCAGCCAGACATGGCGTTCTATCTTATCGCACCCGCGTCGATGTTCCGCGAAAAAGTAGCTCTTGTCCAAAGACTTGACGGAGACGAAACAATTGACGCGGCCTGGCCGTCGCCAAGGCGCGCCGCGTGCGACAATGTGCCCCAACACAACTGCGCTCGGAAAGGCCCGTCATGACCGCACGCCTCATCGTTATGGATATCGACTCCACGCTCATCAACCAGGAGGTCATCGACCTGTTGGGCGAGGAAGCCGGCGTAGGCGAGCAAGTGGCTCGGATCACCGAACGTGCCATGCGCGGCGAGCTCGACTTTAAGCAGGCGCTCGAGGAGCGCGTGGGGCTGCTTGCCGGCTTGGATGAGAGCGTGTTCGAGCGCACCTTTGAGCGCGTGACGTTTACCCCCGGCGCGCTGGAGCTTGTGCGCTCGGCGCACAGCAAGGGCTGGAAGGTCGGCGTGGTAAGCGGCGGCTTCCACGAGGTCGCCGACAAGATCGTGGCCGCCGCGGGCATCGACTTTTGCCTCGCTAACCGCCTGGAAGTCGTGGACGGCAAGCTCACCGGCAAGCTGGCGGCAGACATCGTGACCAAGGAATCCAAGCTCATCCGGCTGCTGGATTGGGCGGTTGAGTGCGGCGTCGATATGGCACACACCGTGGCAATCGGCGACGGCGCCAACGATATCCCCATGATTCAGGCCGCGGGCACTGGCATCGCGTTTTGCGCCAAGCCCAAAACGCGCGAAGCCGCCCCGTTTGCCATCGACGAGCGCAACCTGATGCTCGCCATGGACATCATCCTGCGTGACTAGCCGATCCGTCTAACAATTGAATCAGTCCGTCCTATAGTTTCCGAACAATTTTGTCTTAGTGTTCGGAAACATACCCTTTGAGTGCTAGACTTTGCGCCGTCGAAGGGAACATATATGGATAAGCGAGACCTAGAGCAGCTGCTGAGCGATGTTGCTGGCGGATCAGTCACCCCTGCCGATGCCCTTACGCGCATCCAGACGGCTCCGACCGCCGATTTGGGCTTTGCGCAGCTCGATCTTTCGCGCGGAGTGCGCCAGGGAGCCGGCGAGGTTGTCTACGGCGCCGGTAAAACCGCCGAGCAAATTGCCGCCATTATCAAAGCATTACTTGATGCAGGCCAGGAGCGCATCCTGGTCACGCGCTTGGATGCCGAAAAAGCCGCGCACACCGCTGCGCTTCTCGGCAACGACATCGACCTGGGGTATGTCCCGGACGCCCAGCTCGCCCTCGTGGGCGGCAAGCCCTCCCCTACCGGCAACGGACGCATCGTTGTCGCCTGCGCCGGCACGAGCGACCTGCCCGTCGCCGAAGAAGCCGCGTTGACGGCCGAGTTCTATGGCAACGAGGTCGACCGCCTCTACGACGTAGGCGTCGCCGGCCTGCACCGCCTGCTCGCGCATGCCGAGGAACTCGCCCAGGCACAGGTGGTCATTGCCATCGCCGGCATGGAGGGCGCGTTGGCGAGCGTTATCGGCGGTCTGGTGAGCTGTCCGGTCATCGCCGTTCCCACCAGCGTGGGCTACGGCGCAAGTTTTGGTGGCGTAGCCGCGCTGCTCGCCATGCTCAACTCCTGTGCCAGCGGCGTATCGGTCGTCAATATCGACAACGGCTTCGGCGCCGCCTACCAGGCAAGTCTTATCAATCATCTGAGCGCCGGCGCGCCCCGCGCCCGTTAAGGAGCATTCCATGTCCAACCATCAGCACACGCTTATCATCGACGGCACCTCGGGCATCAGCGGCGATATGACCGTCGCGGCCCTGCTCGACCTGGGTGCCAGCGAGGAACACCTGCGCGAACAGCTCGCCACACTGCCGATCGACGGCTTTGAGATTGCCGTTACACGCGTAAACAAGCATGGCATCGACGCCTGCGACTTTGACGTTCAGCTGGCAGAGGAGCTCGAGAACCATGATCACGATATGGCCTGGCTCTACGGCAACGAAGCAGCTGCCGAGCACACGCACGAGCATGAGCACCACCATCATGATCATGGCGAACACGGACACGAGCACTGCCACGAGCATGACCATGAGGGCCACGCCCATGAGCACGAGGATCACCACCACACCCACCACCATCATCACCGCTCGCTAGCCGACGTCGCGGAAATTATCGAGAATTCGCAGCTAAGCGATAGCGCCAAGCGTCGCGCTCTCGCCATCTTTACCGCGCTCGCTGCCGCCGAGGCCAAGGCACACGGCAAAACGCCCGAGACCGTCATGTTCCACGAGGTAGGCGCCATCGATTCCATCGTCGACGTCTGCTCGGTCGCCATCTGCCTCGATGACCTGGGCGTCGAGGATATTGTCGTCGAGTCGCTCTCAGAGGGTCACGGCACCATCCACTGTGCCCACGGCCTTATGCCCATCCCGGTGCCCGCCGTCGTCAACCTATGCCAAGCAGGCAATATCGCCCTCACGCCCGCACCGGTCGCCGGCGAGCTCGTGACGCCCACGGGCGCCGCTATCGTCGCCGCACTGCGCACGTCCGAGCACCTGCCGGCCCGCTACCGCATCGAGGCCGTCGGCTACGGCGCCGGTAAGCGCCCCTACGAGGGCTGCTCCGGCACGCTCCGTTGCCTGCTCGTTCACGTGGATGCATAACCATGGATGCCCGCAAAACCAAAAGCCGCGCCGCCATCGTCGCAGCATTCTCCGAGCTCCTTCGCGAGGAGGACTACGGCAAGATCACCGTCGGCGACATCATCGCGCGCGCTCACGTAGGCCGCGCGACATTCTACGGCCTCTTTAAGAGCAAAGACGACCTACTGTCCGAGCTCGTGAGCGACATCTGTACCCACGCCCTCGACGACGATGGCACACCGCTCGATGACCCACTCGTGCAGATCGAGCATATTCTCAACAATCTCTGGGAGCGTCGCCAGGGCGTCCGAGCCCTCGTAGCCGGCGCGGGCTCACGCGTCTTCGCCGACTGCCTCCGCAAGACCATCATGTCGCGCGCAGCCGAAACCGTCCCCACCGACCCAAACGGCCCCGCCGGCACCATGGACCGCAGCTTCTTACTACACCACATAGCCTCAAGCTTCGTAGGAATGGTCCAATGGTGGGCCTGGCACAACTTCCAAGCCCCAAAAGAGGACGTAGCCAAAGATTACCTATCAGCCATAAAGCCCCTCTTCACCTAAGTAACTATCCCATCCCAAAGTGCCAACAGCAGCCCAACGCCCCTACCAGCAACAAGCCCCTCCCATCAAAATTCAGATATATATGTTGGGTTGCTTGTACGAACGCAACAAAGACCCCGCAGCCGTCCGCATGGGGTAACTTCCCAGCGCACTCCGCAGGACGCAAAAAGGCTCGCCGCACAAAGTGCGCAGCGAGCCTTTTTGCATGTCCGAGGACGCGCTGGGAAGTTACCCCATGCGGACGGCGAACAACCTATGTAGCTTCGATCTAGAACATGCCCAAGAAACCATGCACAAACAGCGCGGCCAGAGCGGCACCGACAAACGGGGCGATGCCAGGAACGAGCAGGCCGTACTTCCAGTTGTTGTCAGCCTTGTTCTTAATCGGCAGCACCTGATAGGCCATGCGAGGGCCAAGGTCACGAGCCTGGTTCATGGCGAAGCCAGTGATGCCGCCCATGCCCATACCAACGGCCCAAACGATCAGACCGACGCAGATGGCGAGCATCAGAACGTTCTCGCCAGCACGGCTGGCGGCAGCAAGGATGGCGCTGATGAACACGAAGGTGCAGATAGCCTCGCAGAAGAAGTTGCGGGCATAGTTGGTGCCCTCGGTGGTGGGGTTGGTCGAGAAGATATTGCGCTGAGCAATGGAATCGATGACACCATCGGAAGCCTTGAACTCATCGGCATACATCAACCACGCGATCACGGCACCCGCACAGCCGCCGAGCATATCGGCAACCATGAAGGGGATGCAGCTGCTCCACGGCACCAGGCCGACGATGCACTGGGCAAGCACCATGGCGGGGTTCATGCACACGGCGCCGCCAAAGATAAACAGGGCGACCGAGATGCCGAAAGACCAAGTGGTGATGGCAAACATATGACCAGAGCCCTGATACTTGGTGCCCTTGAGCACGGTATCGCAGTGTACGCCCACGCCAAAGATGATCATGAGGGCCGTTGCGCCGAATTCGCAAAGGAGTTTGGTAAGCATAAAACCTTATCTTTCTTGTCGGTTATAAACGATTCGTTTGGGCCACGCGCTAGTGCTGCGCGACGACAACGCCCAGGCCATCGGGAATGACGGCAACCTTGGCATCGGCACCCTTCATCTCAAAGGCGAGCTTGAGCGCCTCCTCGATAGTGTTGACCGGCGTCATGTGCATATCCTTGAGCATCTGATGATCGCACAGGTCAGTGACCATGATCACAGGGTGATGCGCCAGGATGCGGGCGAAAATCTGGCTCGTCCACTGGTCGGGCAGGGTCTCGTCCTTAGGACGGTCGATGCAGGCACGCTCGAACTCCGCCGGATCGTTGTCGGCGATGTTGTGATAGAAGCCCTCGCCACCGTGACCGTCGGCGCAACCGGCAACGTCGATAATCACGCCGCCCTCGGGAAGCGTGGCCTCAGCAGAGCACATGCCCTTCACAGCCTGGTAGATGTTCTGATCGAGCGGGTAGCCGCCGTTGGTGGTGATGGCGATCTCGCACTCGACGGGCTCAACGCCTGTCTCTTATACACATCTCCGAGCCCACGAGACAGGCAGAAATCTC
>URHU01000003.1:0-34818 GCA_900547715.1 uncultured Collinsella sp.
CGAGATTTCTGCCTGTCTCGTGGGCTCGGAGATGTGTATAAGAGACAGCCCATATTATTAATGACGTCGACAGGCGGGGTGGTTCCCCGCGTACGTGCCATCTGAGTAACCGAGGGGAGGGCGCACATGGGAATGACTGGTGCATACGAGCGCAATCTCGATGCAAAAGGTCGTCTGTCCCTGCCTGCACCCCTTCGCGAGGAGCTTGGAGAGCACGTTCGCGTGTTCAAAGCCCTGGATGTCGATGCTCTGTACGTGTTCTCTGCCGAGGCCTTCGATAAGTGGGTCGAAGGACTCTTCGCGGGTCGTGAGGGCCACGAGGGTTTTAACCCGCGTGACATTAATGACCAGAAGCTCATGAGGGCGATCAACAAGCGCACCACGTCGATGGATGTGGACAGTGCCGGTCGTATCGGTCTTTCCGAGTCTCTCCGCAAACAGGCGAACCTCGACCGCGAGGTCACGGTTGTGGGCAACTACGACCACCTTGAGGTTTGGGATCGCGCCGCGGCCGATGAGGACGATGACGATGAGGCCCTGCTGGACCTCTTCTTCTCGTAAGGGCAAGGCACGGGTAACGGATGGAGCGTGGGATCTTGACACAAGAATATCGGCATGAACCTGTCATGCTCGGCGAAGTGCTTGAGTCGCTGCGGCTAAAGAGCGGCTCCGTTGTCTGCGATTGCACCCTTGGCGGTGCCGGCCATTCGGTAAAGATGGCCGCGCAGGTGGGGGAGACGGGCCTTTTGCTCGGCGTCGATCAGGACGACATGGCCCTCGAGGCTGCTGGCGCCCGTCTGGACCGCGAGGTTCCCGGCGTTCCGCACCAGCTGCTGAAGGGCAACTTCGGCGACTTGGACGAGCTGCTTTGCTCGGCCGAGGTGCCCGGGGTCGATGGCTTCCTGTTCGATTTGGGCGTTTCGTCACCGCAACTCGATATCCCTGGCAGGGGCTTTTCGTATAACGAGGACGCCCCATTGGACATGCGGATGGATTCGGGCAATAACACCTTAAACGCAGCTGAGGTCATCAACACCTATAACGAACACGACCTCGCCCGGATTCTACGCGTCTACGGCGAAGAGAAGTTCGCCTCGCAGATCGCGCGCGAGATCGTGCGCCGCCGCGAGCAAGAACCGATCGAAACCACCGGCCAATTTGTCGAGATCATCAAGGCGGGTATCCCGGCTGCCGCTCGTCGGCATGGTGGACACCCGGCCAAGAAAAGTTTCCAGGCCATTCGCATCGAGGTCAATCACGAGCTCGATGTGCTCGAACGAGGGCTTGATGCCGCCACCAGGTGGCTCAACCCGGGCGGACGTATCTGCGTCATCTCGTATCACTCGCTCGAGGACCGTATCGTAAAGAACCACTTTAAGGAGATGAGCCAGGGGTGCACGTGTCCGCCGGAGATTCCGGTGTGCGTGTGCGGCAACGTGCCGATACTCAAGGTCATCACCCGCAAACCCCTGGTTGCCCAACCCGATGAGGTTGCGCGCAACCCTCGGGCGAGATCAGCCAAGATCCGCGTGGCGCAGCGTCTGTAGACGCGACCGCGCGATATTGGACCTCCCGCTCGCACCATAAACGAAGCTTAAACACACTACCAACGTACTCGGGATGGGAGGCGGCATATCATGGGCTACAACACTTCAAGCGCAGCACTCGCCTATGATATGAACGCCATGCCCGCCTATCGTGAGACGCCGCAGGCCCCCGTTGCTCCCCGTGAGCAGCGCACGCCGCGCTTTGATGTCTACACGGGCGCGGGCCGTCAGGCAAACCAGGCGGTAAGCCCGGTTTTCATGAGCGTTCTTAAAACGTTTTGCATCATTGCGGCTATCTTCATGACGATCGGCGTCGCCCGCGTGGCGCTCGCCGGCGTTACGGCCCAGGTGCTCAACAGCAACGCCGAGCTTACCAACACGCTCGAAAAGGCGACCGATGAGAGCTCCGACCTGGAGGTCATGCATTCGGTCTATGGCGCCGACACGCGCATTCGCGACCTTGCGGGCGCTTATGGCATGGTGGAGCCCAGCGAGAGCGTTACACTTGACTTTTCGCAGGATGCAGCCGCGGGCGCCAACGCGACCGCGACCGCTCAGTAGCAAGACGGTAGCTGAGTATGACAAATGACTATCGCCGCGGTTCCGATGGGGGCCGCGGTTCTGGACGTCCCTCGTCGCGGGGACGTTCTGGTTATCAAGGAACGGGTCGGCAATCTTACAACGCCGGGCAGTCCCGTGGCAACGACCCGGCGTCGCGACTTCGCGGCTCGGGCGGCCCTCAAGTGCATAACACCAGGTCGCGCAAGAGTTCGTCGACCGAATGGCTCACAGGCGCGCCTCTGCCTCGCCGCAAAGCCGTCATGGGATTCATTGGGCTTGGCTTGGGCTTGGGTGTCTTTCGCCTTGCCGACTATCAAATTGTCGAAGCCGATAAACTGCGCGAGCGTGCCGATGCGCGCCGCCTGCTTGCGCAGACCCTCTATGCCAAACGCGGCACCATCTACGACCGCAACGGTAACGTGCTGGCGTCGTCGGTCGAATGTCGCAACATCGCCGTGAACCCGCAGCTTGTCGAGGATGTTGACAAGACGGTGTCGGCGCTGGTCAAGGCAACTGGAATCGATAAAAAGACCTGCCGCAAGCTCGTCGAGTCCGATGGCACCTGGGTGTATATCAAGCGCCAAGTGGACGAAGACGATGCTGCGGTGCTGGAGAAGAAGAACCTGCCCGGCGTGCTTTTTGAGCAGGCCATGAAGCGCGTATATCCATACGGCAATCTGGCATCGCAGGTGCTGGGTGTAGTGAATGTGGACAACGACGGCTTGACGGGTCTCGAAAAGCAATACAACAAGCTTCTGACCGGCACGAACGGTTCTCTCGTACGCGAGCGCGCGAGGGACGGCAGCTATATCGCGGGCGGTGCCTATAAAAAGGTGGCCGCGGTCGACGGCGTTGATATCGTGACGACGCTCGACGTCAATATCCAGCGTGCGGCTGAGGATGCTCTGGCAGAGGCTGTCGAGAAGACAAAGGCCAAGAACGGCTCGGCTTTGGTCACCGACCCCACGACCGGTGAAATTCTCGCAGCCTGCTCGTACCCGACCTACGACCAGACCGATCTGGAGAACGCCAAGACCGAGGATATGAACCTGCGCCTGGTCACTGACGCCTACGAGCCCGGCTCGGTCTTTAAGACGCTCGTGGCGGGCGCCGGCTTCGACTTGGGCGTCGTACGATCGAGTACGTCGTTTGAGGTGCCGGCGAGCATCAAGGTGGGCGACGATACCGTTACCGATGCCGATAAGCGCGACTATGGCATGACCATGGATGTGCGCGAGATGATGCGCCGTTCGTCCAATGTGGGCTTTGTCCTGGTGGGGCGCAAGATCGGTGCCGACGACTTTGCCGCCTATGTGGACAAGTGGGGCATCGGTCACAGCTCCGGTGTCGATTTTCCGGGCGAGAGCCTGGGCATCGTCAAGGAGCGTGACCAGTATGACGGCGCCACGCTGGGATCGATGAGCTTTGGACAGGCGCTGTCCGTCTCGCCGATTGAGATCGCACGTGCCGTGGGCGGCATCGCCAACGGCGGCGTGATGATGACCCCGCACTTCTATAAGTCCAGCAAAGGCGACGAGAAGGACTGGGGCGAAGGCGAGCGCGCGATTTCTGGGGACGCCGCATCCCAGGTGACATCATGCATGCAGACGGTCGTGTCCGAGGGAACGGGCGTTGGCGGCGCGGTTGACGGCTATGACGTGGCGGGTAAGACCGGTACGGCCGAACGAGCCGACGAGAACGGCGGCTACCTCAAGGAGAACTACATGTCGTCCTTTATGGGCTTTGCGCCGGCACAATCGCCTAAGGTGCTGTGCTATATCACGCTCGACGGAACGCCGAGCGGCTCAGATGCCGCTGCGGTGCCGTTCCAGTCCATTATGGCCAACGCACTCGACGTGCTGGGTATTCCGCACACGAGGTAGGGGGTTACAATCTTTGGGGCGTGGTTTGTTGTCCCATATGAGGGGTGTTCACATGCCCTGCACCACGCATGCGCGGCGCTGGGATACAATACGCCGATAGCATTATTAGGTTTACAGGGGAGCTGCAATGATAGAGATCGCCGTCAACAACCTCGCGGCCGCAACAGGGGCCCGAACCGTGACGGGAGAAGCCGATCGGGTATGCCGCGGGTGCGTTATCGACTCGCGCCAGGTCGAGGAAGGGACGATTTTCGTCGCCTTTCCCGGTGAAAACGTCGACGGCAATGATTTTGCTTCCCGTGCCGTCCAGTCGGGTGCCGGCGCCGTCGTGATGACGCGTGAGCCCGAGGCCGAGCTGGTCTCGCTGGCGCAGGACAAGGGCTGTGCCATCTTGCTGACCGATGATCCCGAGGAGTTTCTGCTGCGTTTGGCGCACAGGTACCGCCTGGAGCTTGGCTGCCTGGTCGTTGGTATTACCGGTTCCATCGGCAAGACGACGACCAAGGACGTGCTCGCCGCCGTGCTCGCCAAGCGCTATCGTGTCTGGGCCACCAAGGGCAATTTCAATAACCTGATCGGCATGCCGCTCACGGTGCTTTCCGCTCCGGCCGATACCGAGGTCCTGGTGCTCGAGATGGGCATGAACCATTTCCACGAGATTGAGCGCCTGTCCCAGTCCGCCAATCCCAACCTTGCCATCGTGAGCAAGATCGGCACCTCTCATATCGGCATTTTGGGTAGCCGCGAGAACATCGCCCGCGCTAAGGCCGAGATTGTCCAGGGTATGTGCGCCGCCGGCGACTTCTTGCCGCTGCTGGTTTTGGGCGGTGAGGACGACTTTACGCCGTTCATTCGCGATACGTTCGCCCAGCCTGCTGGTATCGATGTGATGCTGGCCGGCGTCTCGGACGATGATGAGGTCCGCGCCCACGACGTTCGAGTTGATGACGAGGGCCGTCCGGTCTTTACGCTCGATTTTGGTCAGGGCGAGACGATCGATACCATGCTTGCCATCCCCGGCGTGCAGTCCGTTCCTAATGCCGTTAAGGCCGCCGCGGTTGCCTATCGCCTGGGCGTGACGCCCGAGCAGATCGATACTGCCTTTAGGGGCCTCACGATCACCGGTCACCGCCAGGAGATTAAGCGCGCCAAGAGCGGTGCCCGCGTCATCGACGATTCCTATAACGCCAGCGCCGAATCCATGGCTGCTGGCCTCGATCTGCTGTGCTCGCTTTCGTGCACGGGGTCTCGCATGGCGATCCTGGGCGAGATGGGCGAGATGGGCGATGAGGCTCCTCGCATGCATGAGCTCGTGGGCGCCTATGCCGCCGCCAAGAAGCTCGACATGTTGGCGTGCGTGGGTGGTGAGCTGGCCCAGCTTATGGCCGATGCCGCGCGCATGATGGGTATGGACGAGGACCGCATCCAGGTGTTCTCCGATTATCAGCAGGTGCTCGACCGCATGGGCGGCGCGCTTGAAAAACATGATGTTGTACTGGTCAAGGGTTCCCGCTTTGTTGAGCTCGACCGCTTTGTGGAAGGTGTGTGCTAGCCCATGTTCGGCAATCCCTCGTATCCAACGTATCAGGCTTTTTTGGGGCTTGGCATCGCCGCTGCCATTGCGCTGCTGCTCATGCCGTGGTGGATCAAGCTGCTTAAGGTCGAGGGTATCGGCCAGCAGGTTCGTGCCGACGGCCCCAAGCGTCATTTGGTTAAGCAGGGAACGCCCACCATGGGTGGCGTTGTCATCCTCGTCGCGATCTCGCTGACCTGCCTGCTGATGGGCAAGCTCACCACCGAGCTCGTGCTCGTGCTGCTCGCCACGCTGGCGACCGGCGTGCTGGGCCTGATTGACGACCTGACCTCCGTTACGCATGGGCGCTCGCTCGGTCTGACGCCCCATGCCAAGATGATCGGCCTAACCATTATCTGTGTCACCTTTACGGTACTTGCCGTCAACTGGTGCGGCGTCGCCCCCGAGATTCGTTTTCCCGGCGGCCTGACGATTGACCTCGGTGTTCTTTCGACCACTATCTGCGGCCTTTCGTTCCCGTGGCTCTACATTGTCTTTTGCTGGCTGATGATCGCCGGTCTTTCTAATGCCGTGAACCTGACCGATGGCCTTGACGGTCTTGCTGGCGGCACCTCCATGATCGCCATGCTCGCCATGGCTGCGATGGCGTTTTTGCACGGAGACGTGAACCTGTCCATCTTCTGCACCGCGTGTGCCGGTGCCTGCTTGGGCTTTCTGTGGTTCAACTGCTATCCGGCGAGCATCTTTATGGGCGATACCGGCTCGCTTGCCCTGGGCGCCGCGTTTGCCTGCACGTCCATCATGACCAACACCGAGGTCGTCTCCCTCATCATCGGCGGCCTGTTTATCGTTGAGACCCTGTCGGTCATGATTCAGGTTGTCTACTTCCACTTTACGCACAAGCGCGTCTTCCTTATGGCGCCCATCCATCATCATTTCGAAAAGAAGGGCTGGGCCGAGACCAAGGTCGTCATCCGTTTTTGGATTATCGCTGCGGCCTTTGGTGCCGTTGGCCTTGCCCTGTTCTTCCAGTTGGGATAGTGGTCTTTCATGCCTCTTGCTGATGTCTTTAGCCTGCTCGTTTTGGGTCAGGGCAAATCCGGTCTCGATGTCGCCCGCTGGGCGCTGGCACATCCCGAGCGCGTAAGCGCCGTTACCGTGTATGGCGGCGGCGCCTCTGAGCCCAATGACGCCACGCGTGCGCTCGAGGCTGCTGGTGTGTCGTTTGTCTATGGGACCGAACAGGTCGAGGGCGCCTATGACGTATGCGTGACGTGCCCGGGCATCTCGGAGTTCTCGGGCTTCTTTAAGGCCGGGCGCGAGCATGCCGCCCAGATTATGGGTGAGCCCGAGTTTGCCTATCGCCTGTCGCCCGATAACTGGATTGCCATCACGGGCACCAACGGCAAGACGACCACCACGTCGCTGACTGATTATCTGCTCAAGGCTGCCGGCGAGGCCAGCGTTGCTGTCGGCAACATCGGCGAGCCGCCGGTCAACGAGATTGACGGCCGAGCCCACAACGAGTGGTTTGTGGCTGAGCTCTCGAGCTATCAGATTGCTACGACCACCGAGCTCCACCCCCGCGTGGCGGTTCTGCTCAACATCACTCCCGACCACTTGGGCTGGCATAAGAGCCATAAGAACTATGCGCTTGCCAAGGTCAAACTGTTTGACAATATGGTCGATGACGATCTGGTGGTTGTCGACGTCGAAGACGCCGGCATTCACGAGTTCGATGAGTACATCTACACGCCGGGTCGTCGCATCTGCAAGGTTGCCTTTGACGAGCCTGAGGGCGAGGATGCCGCCTTTGTGCGCGATGGCAAGATGATCGTGCGTCTGAAGGGTGTCGAGACCCCACTCATCGCTACATCCGAGCTCAAGATCTCGGGCCATCACAATGTTATCAATGCCCTGTGCGCTGCCACGGCTGCCTTGGCAGTCGGTGCCGATGTCGACGGTGTCTGCCGCGGTCTGGCCTCGTTCCAGCCGCTCGAGCACCGCGTGGAGCCGTGTGGCGAGATTGACGGCGTGCGCTACGTCAACGATTCCAAGGCGACTAACACCGATGCGGTCGAGAAGGCACTGACGGCATTTCCCGATGACGACGTGATCTTGCTGCTCGGCGGCCACGATAAGGGCACTCCGCTCACGGACTTCGCGCGCGTCGTTATGGACAACGTGCGCTCGGTCGTCTGCTTTGGCGATGCGCGCGAGCGCTTCACCGCCGCTATGGACGAGGCCGATGTCGATGGCGATGTGGATATCGCCCAGGCGGATGACCTGCGCGACGCCGTGGACGTTGCCCGTTCGCTTTCGAGCCGTGGTGACGTGATCTTACTTTCTCCTGCCTGCTCTTCGTTCGATGAGTTCTCGGGCTATGAGGAGCGCGGCCGCGTGTTTAAGGACTACGTGGCCCAGCTTGCCGCTACAGCGAAATCACAAATGGAATAGGGGTTGCGGTGAGAGAGGAGAGCCCCCGACAAGGTATGAGGAGGACCGACTCGGACCGTGCTTCCTCACGGCGCATCACACCGCGTTCCAGCCGCGGCGGGCAGTCGTTTAGCGAACGCTATATTGCCGGCGTTCCCGCCCGTATCATGCGTCCCCGTTTGATATTCATGGCCTGCTTGTTTACCTTGGTATGCTTTGGCCTGCTGATGGTGTACTCGGCGTCTTCGGTCGAGGCGCTGCACGAGAATGGCTCGGCGACGTTTTTTCTGGGCCGACAGGCCGCGTTTGCCGTGGTCGGTGTTCTGGCGCTGATTGCCATCGTGCGCGTTTTGCCGGACAGCTGGTTTGGGGAGGATATGCTCAGGATTTTCCTCATAGGCATGATAGGGCTACTGTTTCTGGTGTTCTTGGTGGGCAGCGGCAGCCGTGGCGCCACGCGCTGGCTTAACATCGCCGGTATTCAGTTCCAGCCTTCCGAGTTTTTAAAGCCATTTGCCATTGCGTATTCGGCCATCATGCTTGATCGCTTCTTTTCGCCCGGTGGCAACATCAACGAATTCCTTCGCAAGATGGGCATCTACCTGGGCATTTCGCTCTTTCTGATCTTTATCCAGCCCGATTTCGGTACTGTCCTGATCATCCTGTTGACCCTCATGTGCATGGCGTTGTTTGCGGGTCTCGACCCCAGATTTATCATCGGCGTGCTAATCTTCGGCATTCTCGTGATCGTGATTGCGCTTGTCGCAGAGCCGTACCGTATGGTGCGTATTCAGGTTGCCTTGAACCCTTGGGCCGACGAGTATGGTGACGGCTATCAGGCCACGCTTGCCATTATGGCCTTTGCCTCGGGCGGTCTGTTCGGCCGTGGCATCGGCAACTCAACCATGAAGTACTCGTATCTGCCCGAGGCGCACAATGACTACATCCTGGCCATCATTGGCGAGGAAGTCGGTTTTGTCGGAACCGTGCTGTTCTTCTTGGTGTTTGCGATGCTGATCTACTCGGCGTTTCGCATTGCCGAGCAGGCGACCGATCGCCGGGGCGCGCTTATGGCGTCTGGCTCCGCGGTCATTCTCGCAGTGCAGTTTTTGATTAACGCGCTGGGCATCCTCAACGTGTTTCCCATGACGGGCAAACCGTTGCCGTTTATTAGCTACGGCGGTTCGTCGATTATTGTGTCGCTCATGCTTGCCGGGTTGATCCTGCGCGTTTCGTACGAGAGCGCCCGCCGCGATGAGTATGACCGCCGCCGCGAGAGCTTTGCCGTTATGGATGAGAGTACCGCCGGCGTGCCCCACGTGCGCGGCGAGCGATCTTCGCGTAACGGTTTTACCGTCCTGGATGGCTCTGCGACCGAGCCGGCAGCCCGCCCGCGTCAGCGAACGGCGCCGCAAGGTCGTCCTCAGCGCCCCAGCCCTCGCAACGCGGGCGGCGGATATAATCGAATCGATTTGAACTCGGACCCGTCGGCGCGTCTGCGTACCGACGACCAGGGACCGCGTGTACGAAGGGACTACCATGACCGATAAAATGACCGTTGCTATTGCAGCCGGCGGCACGGCCGGGCACATCAACCCCGCGCTCGCCTTGGCCGAAGAGCTGCGTGACCGTGGCCACCACGTTGTGTTCGTGGGCCAGTCGCGCAAGCTCGAGGGTCGTCTGGTCCCCGAGGCTGGGTTTGATTTTGTGCCCATTACGGTCACGGGCTTCGACCGCTCCCGTCCTTGGACGGCGCTGACCTCGCTGTGGCGTGTCAACAAAGCCAAGCGTGCGCTCGCCAGTCATTTCTCAAAGGTCGGCAAGCCCGATGCCGCCATTGGTTTTGGTGCCTATGTCGAGGTTCCGCTGCTGGGGTGGTGCAAGGGCGCGGGCGTTCCGTATCTGCTGCATGAGCAGAACTCTGTTCCGGGCCTGGCCAACAAGATGATGAACTCCCACGCCGCCCGCGTGTGCATCTCGGTGCCGGCAGCGCGCTCGGTCTTTGAGCGCGAAGGTGACCCTGACCACGTGCTCATGACCGGCAATCCCGTACGTCGCTCGGTGATCGAGGGAGATCGCGCTCGCGGCCGCAAGGCACTTGGCGTTCCCGAGGACGCTACGCTGCTGCTCGTCTTTGGCGGTTCACTTGGCGCCCAGCACCTCAACGAGCGTGTGGCTTCGCTCAAAAACGAGCTGCTTTCGCGCAAGAACCTCTATGTGTTGCATTCGACGGGTGCCGACGGCTTTGAGGAGACCGAGCGCGCTTTGGCGCTGACGCCCGAGGAGGCGAAGCGTTACCGCGTCCAGCCTTACATCGACAACATGGGCGATATGCTGGCTGCTGCCGATTTGGTGCTCTCGCGTTCGGGCGCATCGAGCGTGGCCGAGATCGCTGCACTCGCCGTGCCTTCGGTGCTCGTGCCGTACCCGCATGCGACGGCCGACCACCAAACCACCAATGCCCGTTATCTGGTCGACGCTGGGGCCGGCGTGCTCTGCGCCGATGCCGATATCGACGGTTCTGCCTTTGCCGATGAACTGCTGCACCTGGTCGATGACGCGGCGGCGCGCGACGCCATGCGTCAGGCGGCGCGTGGTCTGGCCCAGGATAGGGCCGCCGCTCTTCTGGCGGATGCGGTAGAGGGTTTGCGTTAGTTAGACGGGATATCGTCGGTCGCCCTCGCGCTGATGCGGTAGGTGCGGTACAGTTAACGGGTTACAGGCAGTGTTTACGCAAGGAGTACACGAGCACATGGCTGATTCCCAGACTGCAACCTCCGCGCCCGAGTTTAAGAGCGCCCACTTTATCGGTATCGGCGGCGCCGGCATGAGCGGCATCGCCCTCGTTCTGCACGAGCGCGGTTATGCCGTTACCGGCTCCGACCTTAAGACGTCACGTTATATCCGCCAGCTTACCCGCGCTGGTGTGAAGGTGCATGTGGGCCATGAGGCCGCCACGATCGACGAGGTCAAGCCCGACGTGGTTGTTGTCTCCACCGCTATTCCGGAGTCCAACCCCGAGCTCGTGCGCGCTCGCGAGCTTGGTATTCCCGTGTGGCCCCGTGCTAAGATGCTCTCTGCTTTGGGCCACGGCTACACCACCGTCGCTGTTGCCGGCACGCATGGCAAGACCACCACGTCTTCGATGTGCGCCACCATGCTCGACCGCATGGGTCTGGATCCGAGCTTCTTGATCGGTGGCATCGTCGAGGGCTATGACACGAACGGCAAGAACGGCTCGGGCGACTACTTTGTCGCCGAGGCCGACGAGTCCGACAGCTCCTTCCTGTTCCTGAACCCCAACGTGGTCATTGTGACCAACGTCGAGGCCGACCACCTCGATCACTACTCGGGTATCGAGGAGATCGAGGCAACTTTCGCCAAATTCATGAGCCTGGTGGGCGAGGACGGCACCGTCATCGTCTGCGGTGAGGACCCGCATCTGGTCGAGCTCGCCAAGTCGACGGGTCGTCACGTGCTTTCCTACGGCTTTGCCGAGAGCAACGACATCGTCTGCATGCACCCGGATGTCAAGGGCATCCAGAGCGACTTTATCGTTCGCTTTGAGGACGGCACTGAGCACGCTGTGGAGATCAAGAGCAATCCCGGTCGCCACAACATGCTCAACGCCACGGCGGTGCTCACCGTCGCCCATGTCCTGGGCCTTGACATCGACGCCGCCGCCCAGGCGCTCTCGAGCTTTGAGGGCGTCCGCCGTCGCTTTACCCACGTGGGCGATATCGATGGCATCACCGTGGTCGATGATTACGGCCATCACCCCACCGAGATCAAGGCGACGCTTGCTGCCGCTTCGTCGCTGGGCTACAAGCATGTCGACGTCGTGTTCCAGCCGCACCGCTATTCGCGTCTGCAGGCCCTGTGCGACGACTTTGCCGATGCATTTGCCAATGCCGATAAACTGCTGCTGATTGATGTGTTCTCGGCTGGCGAGATGCCCATTCCGGGTGTCACCTCTAAGATGCTCGCCGATACCGTGCGCGCCAAGCATCCTGACAAGGAGGTCGTGTATTGCTCCAGCCGTCTTGAGCTCAACCAGGAGCTCGAGCAGATGGTGGGCGAGGGCGACCTGCTGCTCACCATGGGTGCTGGTGACGTTACGACCGTCGGTCCCGAGTTCATCGAGTATCTGACTGCCAAGAAAGACGCTTAAGTCTAATGGGTCTGTTTAACGCCGTCATGGCGCTCTCGGGCATGATCGACACGGATGTGATCGAGGACGAGCGCCTTGCGCGTCATACGAGCTATCGTATCGGCGGCAAGGCCGACCTCTTTGTGACGTGCCATAGCTATCATGCCCTTCGCCGCGCCGTGGCGGTGCTCGATCGCGAGCAGGTGCCGTGGGTCATCATCGGCAAGGGCTCCAATCTGCTGGTTGCCGATGGCGGTTATCGCGGCGCCGTCATTTCGCTCGGACGTGAGTTTCAGCGCACGGTTGTTGCCGATGACGGTTGTACGCTGACGGTCGGTGCGGGCGTGATGTTTGCGCGCCTGGTCAACGATGCCCTGTCGCGTAGCCTCTCGGGCCTTGAGTTTGCCGTTGGCATCCCTGGCTCGGTTGGCGGTGCGATATCTATGAATGCCGGCACACGGACCGAGTGGATTGGCTCGCTGGTTGAGGATGTCGTAACGTTTGACCCGGCATCCGGTATCAAGCATTATGCGGGGTCCGAGATCACTTGGGGCTACCGCGAATGTAGCCTTCCCCGCAATGAGATCATCCTCGAGTGCGTGCTCAAGCTTAAACCGGCGCCCAAGGCCGACATTCGCGAGCGCATGGAACGGTACCTGACGAGGCGCAAGCGTACGCAGCCCATGGGTCGCGCATCCTGCGGGTCGGTCTTTCGTAACCCGCCCGATGCGAGTGTGGGCAAGCTTATCGAGGATTGTGGATTAAAGGGTTTTTCGATTGGCGGCGCGGAAGTTTCGCCCGTTCACGCTAATTTTATCGTTAATAACGGAACTGCCTCGGCCGATGACGTTGCCGCGGTTATCAGACATGTGCACGGAAAGGTGAGGGAGGCGTATGGCATCGAGCTCAGACCGGAAGTTAAATTCCTCGGCTTCTAGAGCATCGAAACCCACCTTCCGCCGCGCCGGAGGGCGTTCCGGCGCGCCTGCCAAACCTCAACGCAATACCGTCGCGCACTCTAAGTCTGTCGGGCATGCTCGACAGACCAGTCGTCCGGTTGTCGGCTCGCAGCTCGGTAATCGTCCGGCCGCAAAAAAGTCCTCGCGTCCCTCGGTGACGTCAAAGCCTGTTATGGGCGCCAAACCTGCCCGTCCCATGGCAACTCCTAAGCCCTCGACGGGAACTAAAGCGCCGCGTCCAGGTCGCACGCTGGGCGCATCGAAACCGCGCTCGCTGACATCGGTGCCGGCTACCGCCAAGAAGCCTTCGGGTAAAAAAAGCGTCAACCCGTTGTCTTCACTTGGGGCGATGGTAAATAAAACATCAGACGCCGCTTCTGTCGTTGCAGGCAAAGGCAAAATCGTGGGCGGCGTTCTGGCCGCCTTGGCCGTGCTCGTCGTCGTTGCCATCGTGGTGATCAACTCTGGATTGTTTACCGCCACTGATATTCAGATTCAAGGCAGCGAGCATGTGACGAAGCACGATGCTATCCAGCTGATCGATTTGCCCGAGGGAACGTCGCTTTTTAACGTCGATCCCGACCAGATTACCGAGGACCTCAAGCAGAATCCGTGGGTCTCGGGCGTGGATGTCCAGCGTCAGTTCCCGCATACGCTCATCATTACGCCGATGGAGCGCAAGGTCATCGCAATTGCCTATATCAGTTCCGATGACCTTGCCTGGGCCATCGGGGATGATGACACCTGGATCGCCCCACTGTCGACGTCGGTCGAAGTGGACGACCAAGGCAACGTCATCACGACAGGGCAGGGCTCAAATACCTTGACCGGAATCGATGCCGCGCTGGCGCTCGCTAAGCACTATGGCGCGGTGTTGTTGACTGATGTCTCGGCGGATGTCGCTCCGGTTTCCGGCCAGGCAGTGAGCTCCAAGGCCGTTAAGGCTGGCTTGGATTATGTGCGTGGTTTTTCGAGCGAGTTCTTGGGACAAGTCAAGGATATTTCCACGCCTTCGGTCGAAGCCATCTCGGCAAACCTCAATAACGGCATTGAGGTGTCGCTGGGCGATTCGGACGATATCGTCAAGAAGGAGCGCGTAGTCACCAAGCTGCTTTCGCAGGTAGAGGGCGTAACGTATATCAATGTGCGCTCTCCGGGTAACTATACATTTAGGAACGCTCCGACCTCGTAGCGCTGGTTGATGCTTTGTTGAGGGGCCATACCACGCCGTTTATCTGGTTTGTTTGGTTTTCACGGTCAATTATTTGACTGATACGTTCATAATGTGCAAACATAATACGGTTTACCTTTGCATTTACTTTCAACCTGAAGGTTAATGTGCGCAGGGGTCGACCCATGCTATGGCTATAACCTTTGTTCGGAGGACCGACATGCACGAGACAGAGATCAACAACTACCTTGCCGTCATTAAGGTGGTCGGCGTCGGCGGCGGCGGTACCAACGCGGTCAATCGAATGATCGAAGAGGGCATCCGCGGCGTCGAGTTTGTTGCCATCAACACCGATGCTCAGGCACTCGCGATCTCTGATGCCGATATCAAGGTGCACATCGGCACCGACCTTACCCGCGGCCTGGGCGCCGGCGCCAACCCCGAGGTTGGCCGCAAGGCTGCCGATGAGTCCCGCGACGACATTGCCGAGGCGCTCGCTGGCGCCGACATGGTGTTCATCACCTGCGGCGAGGGCGGTGGCACCGGTACCGGCGCTGCTCCCATCGTTGCCGATATCGCGATGAACGAGGTCGGTGCGCTGACCGTCGCCGTCGTGACCAAGCCCTTCACCTTCGAGGGCCGCAAGCGCAAGAAGAGCGCCGAGGAGGGCATTAAGACCCTCTCCGATTGCGTCGACACCATGATCGTCATCCCTAACGATAAGCTGCTCGACATCGCCGAGAAGAAGACCACCATGCTCGAGGCCTTCGCGATTGCCGATGGCGTCCTTTCCCAGGGCACCCAGGGCATCACCGACCTCATCACCGTCCCCGGTATCATCAACCTGGACTTCGCCGATGTTAAGACCATCATGAAGCAGGCCGGTACCGCCATGATGGGTATCGGTACCTCTTCTGGGGACACCCGTGCCGTCGACGCTGCCCAGCAGGCCATCTCCAGCCCGCTGCTCGAGAGCTCCATCGATGGTGCCACGCGCGTGCTGCTCTCCATCGCCGGTTCCAAGGACCTGGGCATCCAGGAGATCAGCGACGCCGCCGACGTTGTCGCCAACGCCGTCGACCCCGAGGCCAACATCATCTTCGGTACCGTTGTCGACGAGTCCCTGGGCGATCAGGTGCGTATCACCGTCATCGCTACGGGCTTCTCCGACTCCAACGTCAACCGTCAGGACGAGCTCTTTGCTGCTCAGCAGTCTCAGAGCAAGGCCGCTGCCTCCGCTGAGCCGCAGCGCACCGCTCCTGCCACGAGCCCGGCTCAGGCCGCTCCGACCCGCAACGTCGGTGGCACCGAGCTTCCTAACTTCGGCAACGATCAGTTCGAGCTTCCCGACTTCCTGAAGCGCGGTAGCTTCTAAGTCGTTCTTTGCATTGTTGTGCACAGGGGCGTGTCCGTATGGACGCGCCCTTTTTATTTCGACTTTGTAAACTAGAACCTCCAATCTCTTTACGTTCCCTTTACGATTGCCTCCAGCGCAGCAGGTATCCTTTTAGAGAAGTATGACAGCCGTATAAACGCGGGCTGTAGCGGCGATGCCGCGGTACTTGTGTTATTAGGAGGCTTTAGTATGGCAGC
This sequence comes from uncultured Collinsella sp., assembly GCA_900547715.1. GTDB lineage: Bacteria > Actinomycetota > Coriobacteriia > Coriobacteriales > Coriobacteriaceae > Collinsella. The sequence goes on from URHU01000003.1 coordinate 15,835, forward strand.
ACGTGCGGACAAAGTTTCGCGTGTCGACCATGATGGAGTTACGTTGGTGGAGGGCGCGACATCCGATGTTCGCTTTGCCTTCACCGAGCGCGCCGGTGGCGTTTCCGAAGATGCGTACTCCTCACTCAACTTGGGCTCGCATGTTGGCGATGACCCCTTTGCTGTTCAAGAAAATCGTCGTCGTGCGCTCGAGGCTATGGGTGCCGCCGAGTGCGAGCACAACCTGCTCGTTCCCAATCAGGTCCATGGTGATCATATCGTTGCGGTGACCTCGAACGGCGCCGATGACCTTGAGGACGTTCGCGAGCAGATTGCCGAGGGCTGTGATGCCATCGTCTGCACGGCGCATAACGTGCCCGTGCTGCTCTGCTTTGCCGACTGCGTTCCCGTGGTGCTGGTGGCCCCCGGCGGATTTGCCGTGGTGCACTCCGGTTGGAAGGGCACGATTGCACGTATTTCCGCCAAGGCGTGCCAGGCGCTTTGCGATGCTGCCGGTTGCGATGCGAGCGACGTTTCCGCCTATATCGGCCCCCATATCTTGGGTGACGAATATGAGGTATCCCAGGAACTCATGGATCGCTTTGCCGCCGAGTTCTCTTGCATCGATGCGAATACCTCTCGCATGCTTGATCTTTCCGCTGCCATTCGCGAGGCGCTGGTAGATGTCGGTGTCGACACGGATAATATCGTGGATACCCAGCTTTCGACCGTGCGTCAGAACGACCGCTTTTATTCCTACCGTAACGAGGACGGCACCTGTGGGCGCCATGCTGCGATCGGCGTGATGCTATGAGAAAGATCGTATCGGTCCTGAGCGCCGCTGTGCTTACGCTTACGCTGTGCGCCTGTTCTTCGGGATCTTCTACCTCTTCCATTACCGTGGCCGGCTCCACGACCTGCCTTCCTATCGCCGAGATTGCGGCCGAGGGCTTTAAGGAGGAGACCGGCATCGACGTGCTCGTTTCCGGTTTGGGTTCTTCCGCTGGGATCGAGGCCGTCAGCGCCGGCACGGCCGATATCGCCAGCTCCTCCCGTGGACTCAATGCCGACGAACAGGATCTGGGCCTGACTCCCATCGTCATTGCCCACGACGGTATTGCGGTCATCGTGAACGACGACAACCCCGTCGATAACCTCTCGACCGAGCAGCTCCGCGATATCTACGCCGGCAAGATTACCAATTGGAAAGAGGTCGGTGGCGAGGACCTGAGGATTCAGGTCATCAACCGAGACGAGGCGTCCGGTACGCGCGAGGCCTTCCGTACCATCGTGATGGATGGCACGCCGTTCGATCGCCGCTCGGCTGTTCTTTCGGGTACGGGCCAGGTGCGCGACGTGGTATCTCGTTCGCGTGGGGCCATCGGCTACATTTCGCTGGGCTTCGTCGATAGCCTCAACGCCAAGACCTCGGTCAAGGCTGTCTCGGTCAATCATGTTGAGGCGTCCGAGAAGACGGTCGCGAGTGGCGGCTATCCCATCTCGCGCGACCTTTACTTCTTTGTGAAGGGTGCGCCTTCGCAGCAGGCGCAGGATTACATCGACTACGTGACGTCCGAAAAGATGGACAAGCAGATTCGCGAGGCGGGCTTTATTCCCGTCACCAACGACGAGAAGGGGAGTGAGTAGCATGGAAGCACAGGAAAACTCCCAGACTGAGCAGAATGCTCAGGCACCCAAGAAGCGCGAGCTGGCGCTCGTATCGCGCAGTACCTATATCAAGGAGAAGGCGCTGCAGTGGATCTTCTTTGCCTGCGCGTTTTTGGCGGTCGTTACCGTCATCCTGATTTTTGTCTTTACCACGTACTCGGCGCTGCCCGTCTTTACCGACATCGGTCTGGCGGACTTCTTTAGCTTTACGTGGGCGCCCTCTGAGGGCCACTACGGCATCATGTCGCTGCTTGCCGGCTCAGGTCTGGTGACCGTCGGTGCGCTCGCCATGGGCGTGCCGCTAGGTGTGGGCACGGCCGTGTACCTGGTCGAGATCGCCGGCAAGCGCGTGCGCAAGCTCATCAGCCCTGCCGTCGACCTGCTGGCCGGCATCCCTTCTATCATCTACGGCTTTTTCGGCATGATCATCATCCGCCCGTTTATCGCACAACTGACCGGCGGCCTTGGTTTTGGTGCGCTGACGGCGTGGTTTGTGCTCGCCATCATGATCGTCCCTACCATCACCACGCTCACCATCGATGCCCTCAATTCCATTCCCATGGGCATTCGCGAGGCATCGTATGCCATGGGTGCTACTAAGTGGCAGACCATCTATAAGGTCGTGCTACCTGCCGCTAAGCTGGGTATCGTGGATGCCATCGTGCTGGGTATGGGCCGTGCCATCGGAGAGACCATGGCCGTGCTCATGGTCGTGGGTAACGCCCCGGTTATTCCCGACAGCATTGCGAGCCCTATCTCGACGCTCACGAGCCAGATCGCGCTCGACATGAGCTATTCCTCGGGTCTGCATCGCTCGGCGCTGTTCGGCATGGGCGTGGTCCTGTTTATCATCTCCGCCACGCTGGTGGGCATCGTCCGTCTGATTTCCAAGAAGAAGAGGGGGTAGGCTATGTCCGATTCCGTTGACACGACGGTCGATACGACCTCGTCGCGCGAGCGCATCAAGCGTGCCCTTTCCCACGGCAAGAAGGGCCGCATCAACAAGGACCTGTCCAACAAGATCATGCTTGGCGTGTTTCGTGCCGCTGCCTACATCACCACGCTGGTGCTGGTCGCTATCATCGCCTACGTGGTCATCAACGGCCTGCCACACATCTCGCTCGACTTTATCTTCGGTTGGCCCCAGGGCGTCAACGCCGAGGGCGGAATTTGGCCCACGATCGTCTCGACCGTCTACGTGACGGCGCTCGCCATGCTTATCTGCACGCCGATCGCTGTGCTGGCAGCCGTCTATCTGGCCGAGTACGCCAAGCAGGGCAAGGTCGTCGAGCTCATTCGCTACGCTGCTGACGCTTTGGCCTCGGTGCCCTCCATCGTTATGGGCCTGTTTGGCTACGCCTTGTTTGTCGAGGCCATGGGCCTGGGCCTTTCGATGGTCTCGGCCGCCCTGGCACTCGCGCTCTTGATGCTTCCCATCGTCATGCGTACCACCGAAGAGGCCATTCGCGCCGTTCCGCGCTATATCCGCTGGGGCGCATATGGCCTGGGCGCCACCAAGTGGCAGGTTGTCTCCAAGATCGTGCTTCCTTCTGCCTTTGGCCGTATTGCCACGGGCATCGTTCTCGCCATCGGCCGTGCCATTGGCGAGACCGCGGTGGTGCTCTACACCATGGGGCAGGCCATCAATCTACCTATTTCGCCGCTCGATTCCGGCCGCCCCATGACGGTTCACCTGTATCTGCTTGCCAACGACGGCATCAACATGAACGCAGCCTACGGCACCGCGCTCTTGCTGATGGTGATCATTCTGGCCTTCAACCTGTTTGCGCGCTTCCTGTCGCGCAGGCGTCGCTAGTTAAGGAGTCCCATGTCCGTTTATCAGTCCGCTCCCACGCTGGAGCAAGCGGCCATTACGGCCAAGGATTTCAACTTTTGGTACGGTGACTTTCATGCGCTGACGGGGCTTGACCTCAACATCGCCAAAAACGCCATCACCTCCTTCATTGGCCCTTCGGGCTGCGGCAAGTCGACGTTTTTGCGCTGCATCAACCGCATGAATGACCTGATCGAGGGCACGCGCGTCGAGGGCACCATGACGCTCGACGGCAACGATATCTATGCCGAGGGTGTCGACCCGGTCGATCTCCGTCGTCGCGTGGGCATGATCTTTCAGCAGCCCAACCCGTTTCCTAAATCCATCTACGAGAATGTCGCCTTTGGCCCTCGTCTGCAGGGCGTGACTAGCAAAAGTGACCTCGATGACATCGTGGAAGAATCGCTCAAGCGCGCCAACCTCTGGAAAGAGGTATCCAATCAGCTCAACAAGGATGGTTTGGCGCTCTCGGGCGGTCAGCAGCAGCGTCTGTGCATCGCGCGCGTGCTTGCGGTGCAACCCGATGTCCTCCTGATGGACGAGCCCTGCTCCGCCATCGACCCCACGTCCGTCTCTAAGGTCGAGGATCTGATGGCCGAGCTGGCGCCCGAGATGACGATTATCATCGTCACGCATTCAATGCAGCAGGCAGCTCGTATCAGTGACTACACCGCGTTCTTCTTGCAGGAAGTTGCCGGCGAGCCCGCTACGCTCATCGAGTATGGTCAAACCGACGCGATCTTCACCAGCCCGGTGGACTCGCGGACGGAAGACTATATCACCGGCCGCTTTGGCTGATCGGTGCGACTAGTCCCAAGCCGATCGGATCTGGTCCGGTGCGTATTCACTGTGCGGGCGGCATGACCGCACCCAACTGATTGGAGTGAACCATGCGCAAACTGTTTTCCCGTCAGCTCATCGAGGCCCGTCACGAGATGCTGAGCATCTACGAGGCCGTCGATCTGGCCCTCCACGATGCCGTGAAGGCCTATGTGACCGACGACCGCAAGCTCGCCACCAAGACCAAGAAGCGCACGCTTTCGATTGACGCACGCTGCGCCAACCTGGAGGCCGTCTGCTACAACCTGATTGCCACGCAGTCACCGGTCGCCTCCGACTTCCGCTTGCTGCAGACGATCATCTACGTCGACTTTAACCTGCAGCGCATGACCGATAAGGTTCGCCAGATTTGCCGCGCCACGCGTCATATGATCAAGGCCGACATCTCGCTGCCCAAGGAGCTTGTCGGCACGGTCGAGGCCGAGGCTGAGGCCGTCTACCAGGTGCTGGGCTCTTCGCTTTCTGCGCTCGTCACCAACGACATGTCCATCATCTGCAACTTGGCCGTCGAGGACGAGCCAGTGCACGCCGCCTACGAGAAGTTCTTCCGCACCTTTAACCGCATGGACACGGGCGATTTTATGGACGACGACAGCAACTATGACGACCTGCGCCGCGCCATCATGGTATCGCGCTATCTCGATCGCATCGCCTCGATTTCCATCGATGCCGCCTGCCGTCTGACCTTCCTGTTGACCGGACAGCGTATGACTGCCGGTGATATCGCCTGCACTGATGAGGATGAGCTCGAGAGCATGCGCGTGCCTTCGGGCGAGGGTGTTATCATGAGGCCCGCCGTCGATGCACGCTATGTTGCCAAGGTGCCCGTTAACGAGGTCAGCGAGGGTCTTCGCTACCTGCTCGATCATCTTGAGGATGAGGACGATGGCGAGGACGACGAGGAGTAAGTAACCCCGTTCGTCGAAAGATTGTAAATACCTAAGTGAGCGCGGCCTTGCACATGCGGGGCCGCGCTCTTGCGTTAGCATGGGACTACTTGTTTGGCTGTCAGCGGAGGCGATTGGCAATGGATAACTATTTGGACTTGATGCGCGCTCGCCGCGAGCAGATTCTGGAACGTTTTTATGCGGCGCTCGATCGCGCGGGCCGTCCCCACGACGCCGCGAGCCTCATTGCCGTGTCCAAGACCGTTGGTGTCGATGAGACCGTTGCCGCCATCCAGGCGGGGTATCGCCATTTTGCCGAGAACCGCCCGCAGGAGCTGGTTCGCAAGCTCACGGGTCTGGCGGAGCATCCGGAGCTGCCCGAGGTGCGCTTCGATATGATCGGCAACCTGCAGACCAATAAGATCAATGCGGTGCTGGGCTCAGCCGAGCTGATTCACTCGGTGGGTTCGCTGCATCTGGCGCAGGCGATCTCGAGCCGTGCTGTTCGCAAGATTGAGGCAGGCGAGCTCGTCGGCCCCCAGCGTGTGCTCATTGAGGTCAATGTGAGTGGTGAGGAGTCGAAGGGAGGCTTTTCACCCGATGAGATTCGCGCCGCCGCGGGTGAGCTTGCAGAACTTGAGGGAATTTGCGTACAGGGGCTTATGACTATGGCGCCCCGGGGGAATAAGGATGTGGCACGCCGCACCTTTGCGGGGCTTCGTGAGCTGAGGGATGAGCTGGAGGCGGCGCATCCCGATTTGAACCTGCCTGAGCTTTCCTGCGGTATGAGCGAGGACTTTGAGTCTGCCCTTGAGGAGGGCTCTACGCTCGTTCGCCTGGGCAGGGTAGTATTTAGCCCGGAGTTTGCAGTAAAATAAGGCTCTGAAGTGCGCACTGATTATCGGGGCGCCTGCACTAAACCGCGAGAGGACACAACCATGGGCTTCCTTGACGAGATTAAAAATAAGATGCACCTGGGCGGCCAGCAGGGTTACGACCAGGGTTATGGCCAGGACGACGACTACGGCTACGATGACGGCTACGACGATGGCTATCAGAACAACGGCTACAGTGGTGCTTCGGGCGAGGGCTTCTACACCCAAGACGAGCCGAGCAACGGCCTGCTTGGCCAGACGCGCCGCGGTGAAGCTGAGTCGGTTGCCGTGTATACGCGCTCCGGTCAGCTGGTCGGCGATGACTCCCGCCATGCCACGACGTATAACCCGCCTTCGCGCTCGCAGGACAGTGTTGCGAGCGGTTATCGTCCTGGTGCCTATGACACGCCGTCGAGCTACGCCGAGAATACCCGCGCCCGTGCCGCCGCTGCACCCGCGCCTGCACCGAGCGATGCCTCGGCCTATGCGAGCAATATCATCAACGCCACGCCGCAGCTGCCGGCCTATGTCCTGCGCCCCGAGAGCTATGACGACGTGGAGACCGTGGTGCGCCGCGTTCGCACCAAGCAGCCTGTCGCACTGATTTTTGTGGGCGTACGCACCGAAGTTGCCAAGCGCGTCTTGGACTTCTCTTACGGCTTTGCCTGCGGTCTGGGTGCCACGGTCAAGGAGGTGGGCGACCGCGTGTTCATGGTGCTGCCCGCCGGTTGCGAGGTCAAAGATTCCGATCTCAAGAAGCTTCGTGCCGACGGCTACCTTAAGTAAAGACAAGACGAGGAGATTCCCATCAACATCTACACTATCGTCCAGCTGGTCAACACGCTGTTCAACTTCTATTCCACGCTCATTGTCGTCTACTGCTTTATGACGTGGATTCCCATGAAGCAGGGTGGTTTGCTTCAGGATATTGCCGCGGTGCTTGATAGCGTGTGCGGTCCGTGGCTCAACCTGTTCCGTCGTTTCATCCCGCCGATGGGCGGTATCGATTTTTCGCCGGTCGTTGCGATTATTGCGTTGCAGTTGGTGCAGAGGCTGGTTCTGCAGCTTCTTATAGGTATACTCGTGTAGAACTGACTTAGTAACTTACGTCGGGCGTGTAGCGCCGAGGCGATGAAAAAGGAGACTTGTTATGGCTATTACCCCTGCAGACATCCAGGCTCAGACTTTCTCTGAGGCCAAGCGTGGCTACGATCCTGCTGAGGTCGACGTCTTCTTGGAGACGCTGTCCTCCGAGGTTGACGCTATGCTCGCTAAGATCGTCGACCTTAAGGGTCGCCTGACTGCTACCGAGCAGCAGCTTGCCGATGCGCAGGCTCAGCTTGCCCAAGCTCAGGATGCCACCGCCCAGGCCGTTCCTGCCGCCCCCGTGGCTGCTCCCGCCCCTGACTTCTCCGCTCAGGAGCGCCAGATTTCCGCTGCCCTGATCGCTGCCCAGCAGACCGCTGAGACCATCGTCAACGATGCCAACGAGAACGCTGAGCGTATCCGCAACGAGGCTGACGCCAAGGCCCGCGAGGTTATCCGCCAGGCTCTGACCGAGAAGCAGGCCGAGCTCGAGGAGATCGATCGTCTCAAGGCTTCCCGTGAGGAGTTCAAGGCAGAGTATCTCAAGCTCATCCAGCACTTCATGGACGATGCCCAGAATTCCTTCCCGGCCGATCTGATGGCCTCCACGCCGGTCGGTTCTGCCGCTTCTCCTGCAGTGACTGTTCCCGCCGAGCCGCTGCCCGTCGCTGATCCGGTTGTCCCCGTGGCCGATCCCTTCGCCCCGATCGACAACTTTGCTGCCGACGACCTGGACTAACATTCGGCCTACAATTTAGTGCCTAGAAAGGACCCGCAGCTTGCGGGTCCTTTTTTATGACTGTGCCGGAGTGCGTAACATAAAAAACCGAGCCCTGCACATAATGGCGCAGAACTCGGCGAACGGGTGAGCGGTCAAGGGTAGGTTTTAAGGCATGTCCCAAAACCTACTTGAGGAGGAAGTCGGAGAGGGGAATGGTACGGGCCTCGCGATGCTCGGGATCGGCGATGTGGTCGGCAGGATATCCACAGACGAGCATGTGATAGGGATAGACGCCCTTGGGCAGATTGAACTGCTCCTGCGCCACCTCAGGCTTAAAATGGCATACCCAGCACGTTCCCAGGCCCTGCTCGGTGGCCTCCATCATCATCTGATCACACACGATTGAGGTGTCGATTTCACTAGAATTCATCTGGTCATACGGGCGCACCCAAGCATCACCGGTAACGCTGCAAATAAGGAAGACAAGCGGAGCGCCAAAGATAGACTCATCACGAGCAAACCGAGGCTGACAAGCAGCTGCCTTCTCCAGAAGCTCAGGCGTATCCAACACCATCACACGGGTTGGATGATTATTACAAGCAGAAGGAGCAATACGCCCAGCCTCAACAATGGCATCCACCACAGCCTGCTCAACAGAACGATCCTGAAATTCACGACAAGAATAACGAGAACGGGCCAGATCCAAATATCCCATAACCAAACCCTCCAAATTCAGTGTATCAACCCAAAGTAAAACAAAGGGTACCCAAAGCCCCATCCAGACAAACGTTTAAGGCGGTCCCAAAGTTCCCAATCGGGCTCAAAGGCCCTGCCAACAAAAGCCTCATTGCTTTCAAAGTATCAGCCAAAGTTCCCAATGGTGGTACGTAAGGCGAAGGGCCGGCCACGGTTTGCTTTCGAACGACTCTGCAAAGCAGCCGGAGTGAGAAAGCAAACCGTGGCCGGCCCTTCGCCGCCGGGACACGTACCCCCAATTAACTGTTCTTCATGACAATCGAATCCACAACATCGGCCACATTCTCACAGCAGTCAGCGCAGTACTCCAGGAAGGCGTATACGTCACGCCAGGCGATGACCTCGAGCGGGTCCTTGCCGTTAACGTGCAGGTTGCGCATGGCGTTGATATAGAGCTCGTCGGCTTCGGACTCGATGGTGTTGATCTGGATGACGAGTTCGCGCAGGGTCTTGGACTTGCGGTAGTTGGGCAGCTCGACCATCAGGTCTTTCATGGCGCGGCAGGCGTCAGTCACCTTGTGGGCGATGACGATGGCGTCGGGATGGATGCTCTGGATGTTGGTGAAGTAGACGCGCTGCACGACGCCCTCGATACGATCGAGCACAGTGTCGAGCGAGCAGCTCATCAGGTCCAGATCCTCGCGCTCAAGCGGGGTGATAAAGGCAGTGAGCAAGGCATCCTCGAGCTCATGGTGCTTCTTGTCGGCCGCATGCTCAATCGCATGCATCTCCTCGAGCATGTCGTGGATCTGCGCAGGATCAAAGTTCTCAAAAATCTTGATGAGCAACTCTGCGGCCTGGACAGCAAGGTCGGCGCAGGCGACGTAGTTGTCAAAGTAGAACGAATCGGGTTTCTTTGCCATGGGTGGGTCCTTTCGAGGCGAAGATGGGTGGGCGAAGTGTTGCGGTCCGGATGGACGTTCGGTTTGACTAGAGGAACATCATGAACAGCTTGGCCATGACAAAGCTGATGAGTCCACACGCGGGGAAGGTGAAGAACCAGGTGAACATCATGTCCTTGACGACGCCGAAGTTGATTGCCGAGAGGCGCTTGACGGCACCGACGCCCATGATGGCGCAGGTTTTGATGTGTGTGGAGGACACGGGGATGCCGGTAAGGGTGGCAAGCAGCAGGTTCGCGGCGCCCGCGAGGTCGGCGGAGAAGCCCTGATACTTCTCGAGCTTAACCATGCTCTGGCCGACGGACTTGATGATGCGCTCACCGCCCACGCTGGTGCCGATACCCATGGTGGCCGAGCACAGCAGCATAATCCAGATGGGGATGCCTGCATCGCCGACGCTCGTCTGGCCGCTGGCAAAGGCCACGCCTAAAAAGAGCACGCCGATGAACTTCTGTCCATCCTGCGCGCCGTGCATAAAGCTCATGGCCGCAGCGCTCGCGATCTGAGCGTATTTAAAGAAGACATTGGCACGTCGCCTGTTGGCGGCGGCGAAAAGAATCGAGACGAGCTTGCACAGGACCCAGCCCATGACAAAGCCCAGGCCGATGGAGAGCGCCAGGCCGTAGATGACCTTCATCCACTCGTGGACGTTGACGCTGCTCGCGCCGCCGAGGGCGATAGCGGCACCGGTCAGGCCGGCGATAAGGCTGTGGCTTTGCGAGGTGGGGATACCAAAACGCGACGCTGTGGCGCCGTAGACGACGATGGAGAACAGCGCCGCGCAGAGGCACGCGAGCGCCATGGTGCTGTTTCCGCCAAAGTCGACGATATGCGAGATGGTATTGGCGACGCTCGCGTTAAAGTGCGTCATGATGAGCACACCGAGGAAGTTGAATGCGGCGCTCATGAGAATGGCGGCGCGGGCGGGCATGCAACGCGTAGTGACGCAGGTCGCGATGGCGTTGGGCGCGTCGGTCCATCCATTGACGAAGATGGCGCCCAACGCGAGGATCACGGTGACGGCAAGGACTGGGTTCGACACAATTTGGCCGAGGAAGGTTGAGAACGTTACGTCCATATATGGGCTTTCTCGAAGTTTGCAGACACGTTACAAAAACATGATAAATCATATCACCTCCTGTGGGTTTCTTTACCGAGTTCTGATGGGAGAAGTGAACTTTTTGGCACTAAAATTGAATATTAGCCCTGTTGACCGCGGGTGTTCTTTTTGCTAACACGCCATGCGGACACGTGCGATTACTACGACACTCCAAAACCACAGTCTGTTCGCTTTACAACATGCAAACATGCGTTCGATAATAGGAGGCATGGAATATCGACAGACAGATGGCAAAACTCGGCGCGTGCACAAGCAGTATGTGGACGTCGTGGCTCGCATCCTCGCGGGCGGACAGGTCGTGCCGGTCACCGTCTGCTGGGTCGACGGTCGTTGCTTTACGATTGACGAGATTGTCTCGACCACTGGGTTTGGCCTGACGGTTCACGGCATCCGTACGGCAACCTATAAGGTGCGTTTTGGCGGGCACGCGACCGAGTTGTATCTGGAGGACCAGACGCGCGAACGACCAGATGGTTCGCAGGCCCATCTGATGCGTTGGTGGGTGTGGGCCTTTGATCGCACGCTCGAGGGCGAGCGCCGTGGGTAAGGACGTACGGCATTCGGGTACAATGACAGGAATCTTGTCAGCTACGGCGCTGTCGTGCGCTTTTTGAAAGGACGAAGTATGAACGATATCCAGGGCTATCAGAACGGCCCCATCGAGACCGGTGCAAGCCGTGCCAAGGAGATGTCGCCGCGCGCGTACAACCTTGTCATGTCTGCCCTGATCTTTTTGGGCTTTTGCGCCATGGGCGTCGGTGCTTACTTTACGAGCACCATGTCGTTTGCGCGCATGATGATGAGCGGCGCCGCTTTGCCGCTGGTCTTTGGCTCATTTATTTTGACCATCGTCGGCATGGTCATGATGTCGGCCGCTGCCAGCAAACAGTCCGTGGGCCTGTCACTCGTGGGCTACGTGGTCTTTGCGAGCACCTTTGGCCTGACGGCGTCGTTTGGTCTTGCCAACTACGACCTGCCTACCATTAACACCGCCTTTATCGCCACCGCTGCTATCACCTTTGTCTTTGGTGCGCTGGGCGTGACCTTCCCCAAGTTCTTCCAGCGTGTGTATGGCATTGGTTTTGGCATCCTGCTTGCCACGATTCTGGTCGAGATCGTGCTGATGTTCATGGGCGTTTCGCAGTCCATCACCGACCTGATCGTGATTGTGGTGTTCGCTGGCTTTATTGGCTACGACACCTATGTTGCCACGACGGTGCCGCCTACGCTGCCCAACGCCGTGCTCATGGCCTCTAACCTGTTCGTGGATATTATCAACGTGTTCCTGCGCATTTTGAACATCCTCGGCCGTCGCGACTAGTGGCAAATTGCGGCGGTGCTTGCCGTGCGTGTAAATCGATGCGAAAGGCGGTCCTTCGGGGCCGTCTTTTTTGTGCGCGGCGGGGTATCATGGATGGGAAAAAGCCGATAGCGGCAGCGACAGGAAAGGTGGCCACGTATGGCAGACGTCGACAACAGGAACCGTAACCGCAGGTCCAACCGAACGGGTCAGCCCAATCCCAAGCGCGAGGCGCGTGCCAAGGCCGCCGAGTGCCATGTGGCGGCTATGTCCGAGGCCTGCGCCAAGGACATCGAGCGTTCGCTTGCCGGCGTGTGCGAGTTCGATGGTATGCCTGCCGGTTTTGTCGCGGCGATGAAGGCCAAGGCCCAAGCGGCCGACGCTGTCGAGGAACAGGTTGCCGAGGAGTCTGAGGCCGCCGAGGCCGAGACCGCTGAGGTTGCGTCCGCCGAGACCGAGGTTACGGCCGAGCCTGCACCCACAGAGGAGGCCACGGAGACCGAGTCCGCGCCTGCCGCCGAGGAGCCCGCTCCGGTCCTGCCCGAGGTCACCGTGCTCGACGCCTCTGCCACGCAGGCCATTCTGGATAACGGCCGAGGCTACGCGCAATTCTGCGACATGGCCGTGCTCGCCTTTGCCTCGTTCACCAACCCGGGCGGCGGCTACATCCAGGGCTATCTGGGTCAGGAGGCCACGCTCTGTGCCGATTCGTACCTGTACAACGTGCTCGATAAACAGCGCAAATGGTACGGCGAGAACCGTCGCCGCAACATCAACTGCGAGCTTTACCGCAACCGTGCGCTGGTGGTGCCTGCGGTGCGCTTCGACCGCAACCACGTGCATGCGTATGCCGACGTGATCGTGGCCGCCGCGCCCAACGCCAAGCGCGCTCGCCAGGAGTATCGCGTGGGTGACGATGTCCTGCTGGACGCCCTGCGCGATCGCATCCGCTTTGTGCTTGCCATCTGCGACGAGCTGGGTCGCGAGAAGCTCGTGCTGGGCGCTTGGGGCTGCGACAACAACGGCTTTGACGCCGAGGCCGTGGCCGAGCTCTTCCGCAAGGAGCTCGCATCGGGCGACTTTAAGGTCAAGCAGGTCTTTTTTGCCGTGCCCTCTACGCGCTGGGACGAAGATTTTGCCAAGTTCGAGCACGTGCTGGCAAACTTCCCCGAGCGCAACGAGGAGTCCTATGCCCAGGTTGCCGCTCGCGCTGCGGCTGCCCGCGCCGCCGAGCAGGCCCAGGCTGCCGCCGAGGACGATGAAGACGATGACGATTGGCGCAAGTACCTGTAATCGGTATGTGCTGACAGATAGGTCGATCCGGCGGGAGAGACTGCTCCCGCCGACTTTTTCTTTTTACTAGAGGAAGGGCTTACGATGAAAAACGTTCTGTGCTTTGGCGACAGCAATACCTACGGCTATGATCCGGCGGGCATGCGCGACGGCACCGCGGTACGCTATGCGCACGATGTGCGCTGGTGCGGCGTGGCCCAGCGCGACCTGGGCGAGGGCTGGCACGTGATTGAGGAAGGCCTCAACGGCCGCACGACGGTACGCGACGACATGTGCCATCTGGACACTAATCTCAACGGCATCCGCGCGTTGCCGATGCTGCTCGAGGCTCATAAGCCGCTGGATGCGATCGTGATTATGCTGGGCACCAACGACTGCAAGACGGTCTTTAGCGTGGGGGCTGCCGATATCGCTGACGGTGCCATGGCGCTGATTCGCACCGTCAGCGCGTTTCCCTGGACCGAAGCCGCGCCCTGCCCGCGTATTCTGCTGATGGCGCCTATCAAGATTAAACCGCAGATCGCCGATGTGTACATGACCGACTTTGACGAGCGCTCCGTCGAGGCCTCGGAGCATTTTGCCGAATACTATGCGTATGCTGCTAAACAGTTTGGCTGCGACTTTTTGAATGCCGCTGATTTTGCCGAGCCGGGCGATATCGATTATCTGCATATGATGCCCGAAAGCCACGAGAGCCTGGGCCACGCCGTGGCAGCCAAGCTCCAAGAGATGTTCGGAGAGTAGCGCGACCCCAAGCCACCGCAAAGGGGACGGGCGCCTTTGCGGTGGCTTGGGCTGCGAATCTTAATACTGCCACATGTGGTTGACAGGGCCGGAGCCTTTGCCCATGTTCAGGCCGGCGGCCAGAGCGCCTGTCAGGTAGGCCTTGCCGGCGTTGACGGCATCGGCAAGATCCATGCCCTGGGCCAGCGCGCAGGCGATGGCGGACGAGAGCGTGCATCCGGTGCCGTGCGTGTTGTCGGTCTCGATGCGCTTGTGGCGGAACCACGTGGTGAGTGGATCTCCCAGATGGTTGCCCTCGTCATCGAGTGGCGCGGGTTCGGCCAGTACATCGTTGGCCTCGTTGACAAGATGCCCACCCTTAACGAGGGATGCGCAACCAAAGCGGCGGGTGAGGAGCATGGCAGCATTTTGCTGTGTGCGCTCGGAGTCGACCTCGTAGTCGAGCAGGGCCATGGCCTCGGGAATATTGGGCGTGATAACCGTCGCCAGCGGGAACAGGCGTCGGGTGAGTGCCTCGGCGGCATCTTCGGCAATCAGCCGTGCGCCCGAGGTGGCTACCATGACGGGGTCGACGACGATATTTTGTGCGTCCCAGGCACTCAGGCGGTCGGCGATAACCTCGATAATCTCGGCAGAGGAAACCATGCCGATCTTGACGGCACTGGGGCGGATATCGTCAAAAACGGCATCGATTTGCGCCGCGACAATATCCGGGGAGATGTTTTGCACGGCGGTGACACCGAGCGTGTTTTGTGCGGTGATGGCGGTGATGGCCGTCTCGGCATACAGGCGGTGCGCCGTGATGGTCTTGATGTCGGCCTGAATGCCGGCGCCACCGCTGGAATCGGATCCTGCGATGGATAGAACGGCAGGTACCTTACTGCGATCCATGTTCGCTCCCTTGTTCGGTCGGAATCAAATGGGTCTATAAGCCAGCATTATAAAGATGCCCGGGCCGACTCTATGTCGAACCCGGGCGGGCGATGCAATCTTTACGCAAATGTAAGCAAATGTTCACACGTCAACAATTGACAGGCACCAGCTCGCCGACAGAAGCGGCCGCGGCGACAGGCTAGTCCTCCATGCCGAGGTCGATCGTGGTGCCCTCGAAGATCTTGTTGACGGTGCGGACGGCGCACATCTTGCCACACATGGTGCAAGTGCCCTCGGTGGCGGCGGGGGACTCCTCGTAGCGCTTCTTGCCCGTAACCGGGTCGAGCGCGCACTCCCACATGGCGTCCCAGTCAAGCTTGCGGCGTGCCTGGCCCATCCTGTCGTCCATGTCGCGGGCGTGGGGCACCTTCTTGGCGATATCGGCGGCGTGTGCGGCGATCTTGGTGGCCATGAGGCCGTCGAGCACATCCTGGGCGTTGGGCAGGCATAGGTGCTCGGCCGGTGTCACGTAGCACAGGAAGTCGGCACCGGAGCTGGCGGAGATGGCGCCGCCGATGGCGGCGGTGATGTGGTCGTAACCCACGCCGATATCGGTTACCAGCGGTCCGAGCACATAGAACGGAGCATTGTGGCACAGGCGCTTCTGCAGTTTCATGTTGGCGGCGATCTCGTCGAGCGCCATGTGACCCGGGCCCTCGACCATGACCTGGATGCCGGCGGCCCAAGCGCGCTTGCACAGCTTGCCCAGCTCGATCATCTCAGCGGTCTCGGTGGCGTCGTTGGAGTCGTAGAGGCAGCCCGGGCGGCAGGAGTCGCCGAGCGAAATCGTCACGTCGTACTCGTGGCAAATCTCGAGCAACTCGTCGTAGAACTCATAGAACGGGTTCTCGTTACCGGTGACCTCCATCCAGCCAAACAGCAGTGAGCCGCCGCGGCTCACGATGTTCATCAGGCGGCCGGTCTCCTTAAAGGTCTTGGTGACCGACTTGTTGATGCCGCAGTGAATGGTCATAAAGTCCACGCCGTCCTCGGCATGCGCGCGCACGACTTCGAACAGGTCGTCCTTGGTGAGCTTGACCAGCGGCTTTTCCATGTAGCCGATGGCGTCGTACATGGGGACGGTGCCTACCATGAGCGGCGTCTCGTCGATGAGCTGCTGGCGGAACTGGCGCGTCTTGCCCGAGTTGGAGAGGTCCATGATGGCGTCGGCGCCAAAGTCCTCGGCGATCTTGACCTTCTTCCATTCCTCGGCGGCATCGGCCTTGTCGCCCGAGATGCCCAGGTTCACGTTGACCTTGGTGGACAGGCCCTCACCGACGCCAAAGGCGCGCATGCCCTTTTTGATGTGCACGATGTTGGCGGGAATGGCGATGCGGCCGTCGGCCACGCGCTCGCGGATGTACTCGGGGTCGCGATGCTCGCGCTCGGCGACCTCCTTCATCTGCGGTGTGATCTGCCCGGCGCGGGCGAAGTCGATTTGCGTGACGAGCTTGGGCTCGGTCTGTGTGCTCATTGGCACGGCTCCCTTCGTTGGCATTACCCATATCAGGTTTGCGGGTCAGGGCGGGCGCGCCCAGTCTCAGCCTGCCGTCTTGTCCTGCAAGCTCCCCGTTTATGTAATGGGCTCAAGTATAGCTCGAATGGGTACGATTGGCCTAACGAGCGTGCCTGTGGGGAGGCGTACATGGAAGACAAGCATCTATATCGAGAGACGCAATGGGATGTATCGGCCGAGGAAAGCCGTGCGCACCATGGGTTGGTCGCGATTGGTTTTGCGGTGCTTGCCGTGCTGGTGATTGCCTTTTGTATTTGGACGTTCGGCGGTCGTGGCGGCGCCGCCTGGGAGTTTGAAGCCGACGAGGGCCTGCCGATTATGACCATGAAAGTTTCTGGTGGCAACACGGTTGCCGCGCCGGGCGACTATTGGTATCCGTGCGACGAGTTTGTGCAGCTGCAGCTGAGCCGCGGGTCTATTCCGGGCGAAGAAATCGAACGCGTGACGTTTGATGCGGCAATCAAAACACTCACGGTGAAGCTCAAAGATCAAGGGGGCGTGCCCACGACCATGGATATCGCTCTGACGGAGTGGCGTCTGGAACCTCCGTCGGGCGTTACGGTATCCGACGTAGAGCACGTTAAGATTACCTACCAAGATGGCTCGACGAGCGAGATTGCAAAGGCCGATGGCTTGGCGGAGTAATGGGGTGTTTGGAAACGGCGGGCCTATTGTGCCTGCGCGTTCATGAAAACCAGGGTGTTTTTGTCTGAAAGCTCGGGGATGTGCCGATAGCCGATATTGAATGCGGTGAGTTCGCTTGCATCCTCGAGCTTGTTTTCTGCCATCCACCGCACCATGGAGCCGCGCGCCTTTTTGCTGGCGGTCGACTGTTGGATGGGCTTCCCGTTGCGGATGCCCTCGCCAAAGAGGCATGTGACGGCTGTGGCGTCGCCCGCGAGGTGGGGCAGAACGGCTTTGGCATACTCTACGCTGGCGAGGTTGACGATCGTGGTGTTTGAGCCTGCCGGGGCGATAGCCCGCGCGAGCTTATCGCTCCAAAATGCGTAGAGGTCTCGGGCACCGTCGACGACAAGCTTCGCGCCCATCTCCAGCCGATACGGTTCGACGGCATGAAAGGGACGAACGCACCCGTAGAGGCCGGAGAGGATCCACAGATGGTCTTGCAGCCATGCGAGCTGTGCGGAATCCATCACCTCGGGTGCCATGCTCTGGTATTGAATGCCGTGATAGGACATGACGGCAGGGGAGAGGTGACGGGCGAGTGCGGGATTGTCGAGATCGCCGCTTTTCAGGATGGGCCCGAACTCATGCAGTGTGTTGAGGCAAGGTCCCAGCAGTTTGTCACTCACGTTCCACAGCGCCTGCAGGCCGCCGCTGCCTTCATTCCGCTCGATATCTAGCAGTGCGCGGTGGAGGCGAGCCGTCTCGCGCACAAAGGGTGGGATGCCCAGGACTTCAAAAGCATCTTGGGCCGCGCGCATCTGCTTGGCGGGCGAAATGATGACCTGCAGCATGGACTCTCCTCTGCCAAAAAAGTTGCGGTGGAATACGGTCTGTTTTGGCCGTTTATGGGCCAGTTTAGTCCGTATTTCACCGCAACTGATGAAGGGTTGGTTAGGCTCGCTCGATGAAGGCCTTGTAACCGCGATATGCCTCGTAGATGTCGGCCTTGTTGGCGACCTCCCACAGGGCGTGCATGGACAGGACGGCAACGCCGGAGTCGATGACGTTCATGCCGTACTTGGCCATGATGTAGGCGACGGTGCCGCCGCCACCAGCGTTGACGCGGCCGAGCTCGCAGGTCTGGAAGTCCACGCCGGCCTCGTCCATGATGTCGCGGACGAGGGCCACATACTCGGCGTCGGCGTCGTTAGAGCCGCCCTTGCCGCGGCTGCCCGTGTACTTGTTAAAGCACAGGCCGCGACCCATGAAGGCGGCGTTCTTGGTCTCGAACTTGCCGGCATAGCCCGGGTCGAAGCCGGCGGACACGTCGGAGGAGAGCATACGGCTGCGGGCGAGCGCGCGGCGCAGAGCCAGCGGGCTATCCTCGCCGGCGAGCGTCATGATCTCGGCGACGGTGTTCTCGAAGAAGCGGCTCGTCATACCGGTGGCACCCACGGAACCGATCTCCTCCTTGTCGACGATGAGCGTGATGCTCGTGCGCTCCACGTTGGCGACGTCGATCTGGGCGAGCATGGAGGGGTAGGCACAGACGCGGTCGTCGTGGCCATAGCCCAAAATCATGGAGCGGTCGAGGCCCATGTCGCGGGCGGGGCCGGCGGGCACGACCTCGATCTCGGCGGAGAGGAAGTCCTCCTCCTCGACGTCGTACTGCTCCTTAAGGATGTCCAGGAACATTTGCTTGACGGGCTCCTTGGGGGCGTCCTTGTCGTCCTCATCGAACTTGACGGGACGGCCGCCCACGATCACGTCGAGGATCTCGGCGTCGACGGCGTCCTTGGCAGGCTTAGACATCTGCTCGCTCGAGAGATGGATCAGCAGGTCGGAGATGGTAAAGACCTGTCTCTTATACACATCTGACGCTGCCGACGATCTTACGCGTGTA
>URHU01000004.1:0-34195 GCA_900547715.1 uncultured Collinsella sp.
CTCTGCGGCAGCACCGGCGCTGTCCGTGGCAGCCGAGCCCGCGGCGGACCCGGCCCCGGCAGCCCCGCCGCCACAGCCCGCGAGCGCAAGCGACAGGGCGCCCGCGGCGAGCGCCGAGGCAAACCCCCGGCGCGACATCTCGAAATCAAACGCGCGCATCGCTAGCACGTCCCCTCGTTAGGCATCGTCCATGCGTGATGGTCGGTATGCAGCAGATCCTCGGCCAGCGGCGAGAGCGGCGCGCCCAAGAACTCGCGGTAGCACGCCTGGACATCGGGATTCTCGTGCGAGAAGCGAATGTCCGCAGCGGCATCCAGGCTCCACAGCACCTGGCCACGCTCAGCCGCCAGCTCGCAGCCGTCGTGGATGGGCTGACCGCCGCCACCGACACAGCCGCCCGGGCACGCCATGACCTCAACAAAGTCATATCTCACACGGCCGTCGCGAATCGCGTCGAGCAGACGGGCGGCGTTGCCCAGCCCGTGCGCCACGGCGACGCGCACCTTGGTACCGTCGATATCGGCCACGGCCTCCTTCCAGCCCTCGAGTCCGCGCACGTCAGTGAAGAAGTCGGCATCCGGGTTCTTGCCCGTCACCAGGTAATATGCCGAGCGCACGGCGGCCTCCATCACGCCGCCCGTGGCGCCAAAGATCACACCCGCGCCCGTGCCAAAGCCCAACGGCGTATCGAGCGGCTCCTCGACCAGCGTGTCAACGCTCACGTGGCTCGCGCGGATCATGCGCACCATCTCGCGCACCGTCAGCGCAACGTCCACGTCGGGCGCGCCGCCCTCGCCCATCATGCTCGGCAGCGCACACTCGGCCTTCTTGGCCGTGCATGGCATAACGGACACCACGAACAGGCGCTCGGGCTCAACGCCCAGCACCTTGGCGTAGTAGGTCTTGGCGATGGCACCGAACATCTGCTGCGGCGACTTGGACGTGGACAGGCTGTCAACAAACTCCGGATAGCGCGCCTTCACAAAGCGCACCCAGCCCGGGCAGCAGCTCGTAAACATGGGCCAGCCGCGGCTGTCGCCCTCACCCTTAGCGGCGGCGCCCAGGCGCTCGAGCAGCTCGGAGCCCTCCTCCATAATGGTGAGGTCGGCCGAGAAATCGGTATCGAACACGTACTCAAAGCCCACGCGGCGCAGCGCGCAAGCCAGACGCTCGACGGTTGCCTCCTCGCGCGGAATGCCGAGCTCCTCGCCCCAAGCACTACGCACGGCCGGCGCGATCTGCACCAGCACGATCTTGTCGGGATTAGCGAGCGCGTCAAACACGGTCTCGGTGTCGTCGCGCTCGCGCAGCGCGCCCGTCGGGCAATGCGTGATGCACTGGCCGCACGCGACACAATCGGTCTTGCCAATCGGCACGCGCCCGCGGGTGCCCACGGCGGTATGCGTGGCGCGGTTGGTCAGGTCCCAAATCCCTAGGCCCTGTACGCTCTCGCACACCTTGATGCAGCGCATGCATTTAATGCACTTGTCGTTTTCGCGGATGATGGGGAAATCGAAATCCCAGCCCTCGCCCGCCAAATGCCTTTGATACGGCAGATAGAAAATGCCCAGGTCGTTGGCAATGGTCTGCAGGTTGCAGTTACCGCTGCGCACGCAGCTCGTGCAGCGTGAATCGTGCTGCGAAAGCAGCAGCTGCACGTTGGTGCGGCGCGCCTCGCGGGCCTTGGGGCTGTTGGTGTGGACCACCATACCATCGAGCACGTAGTTGTTGCAGGCGGCAACCAGCTGGTCGCAGCCCTCAACCTCGACCACGCACACGCGGCAGCCGCCGATCTCGTTCAGATCGCGCAGGTAGCACAGGGTGGGAATCTGGATGCCGACGGACTTGGCCGCGTCCAGGATCGTGGTGTGCTCGGGTACCACGACCTCGCAATTATCGATAGTGAGCTTGACCATATTGAGTGCTCCGCTTTCGGTGTTATCGCTGACAGTGGGGTTGTTGAGCTCTACCATTCCAGGTTCCTCCCTCCGCGGAACGCGCCAAAGCCAAAGTGGTCGCAACGCAGGCAGCGACTCGCCTCTTGGCGTGCCTCCTCCTCGGTAAGGCCCTGTTCGACCAGATTCCAATCGTGAATGCGCTCGCCGGCCTCGCGCTCGCCCAGCTCGCAGCGGCCGCACTCATGCTTGCCCTTAAACTGGACGGTCGGCAGCTCAACCTCGAGCTTGATCTTGTGGTCGAAGCCCAGGTAACGGTCGATGTTTGCCGAAGCCACGCGGCCGGCATTGATGGCACGGATGACGGTGGCGGGGCCGGTCTGGCAGTCGCCGCCGCTAAAGAGGCCATCGAAGTTGGGCACGGCGCCGTCCGAATCGGTGACGACGCGACCCCACTTGCAGGCGATGCCCATGTCCTCAAACGGCTTGGAATCGATATCCTGGCCAATGGCAACAAACACGCGCTCGCAGGGGATGACGCGCTCGGGCGTGGCAGCGGCACGCGGAGCCGGACGACCGCGACGGGGCTCGCCGATAATCTGCGGTTGCACGCGCAAGCCGTTCACGCGACCGTCCTCGCCCGTCTCGATGGCGAGCGGGGCCGTCAACTCCAGTACCTCGCAGCCCTCGGCCTGGGCACCGGCGATCTCGGCGTCCTGGGCCGTCATATCGCAGATGCGACGGCGGTAGACGATGCTCACCTTTTCGGCACCGCAGCGCACAGCAGAGCGCGCCACGTCCATGGCCACGTTGCCGCCGCCAATGACGCACACGCGCTGGCCACTCAGATCGGGCAGCTCGTCGTCGCCGATGGCACGCAGCATCTTGACGGCCGACTCCACGCCGGGCGCCTCTTCACCCGGAAGGCCGAGCTTCTTGTCACTGTGGGCACCGATGGCCAGGTAGACGGCATCGAACTCGTCGCGCAGACGGGCGAGCTCCTCGCCGCTCACGGAGTGGTCGAGCTCCACGTCGATGCCGGCGCTCAAGATCCAGTCGATCTCGGCCTGAAGACGCTCGCGCGGCAGACGATAGCTGGGGATGCCGT
Organism: uncultured Collinsella sp.; assembly: GCA_900547715.1. Taxonomy (GTDB): domain Bacteria; phylum Actinomycetota; class Coriobacteriia; order Coriobacteriales; family Coriobacteriaceae; genus Collinsella. The sequence continues at coordinate 3,004 of URHU01000004.1, forward strand.
AGAGCAGCATGCCGCCCAAGTGGTGGCGCTGCTCAAAAATGGTCACCTTGTGGCCCATCACGGCCAGGTAGTAGGCACAGGAAAGGCCAGCCGGGCCGCCGCCGATCACGGAGACGCGCTTACCGGTGTTGTCCACTACATGCGGCTTGTGGTCGTTGAGGTCACTGTGCTCAACGGCAAAACGCTTGAGGGCGAGGATGTTCATGGGGTCGTCGACCATGCCACGGCGGCAATGCATCTCGCAGGGATGCTCGCACACCAGGCCGCAAACGAGCGGCAGCGGGTTATTCTTGCGGATGACCTTGACGGCATCGGCATAGCGGCCGGCCTCGACGAGCGAAATGTAACCGGGAATGTCGACATGCGCCGGACAGCCCGAGACGCACGGGACGCGGGCCTCGCGGTCAAAGCCACAGGAGTGCTCGCGGATGTGGTGCTCAAAATCGTCACGGAAACCGCGGATAGCCGTAAGCGCCATGGCGCCGGCCTCGTAACCGATGGCGCAATCGCTCGAAAGATAGATGGTGCGGGCGGTGCGCTCGATCAGATTGAGCGTGGACTCGTCGGCACGCCCTTCGAGTACATCGGCGAGCAGGTCACTCAGCGCGCTCAGGCCAACGCGGCAGGGCGTGCACTTGCCGCAGCTCTGGGTAGAGCACAGGTTGACGAGCGCTGCCGTAAACTCAACGGGACACGGGGCGAGCGAACTCACCGCCAGACGACGTCCGAGCGCATCGTGCAGGTCGTCCATGACGGCCTGAGCGTGGCTGCGTTCCATTACATGCAGTCGAGCCATAAGATCCCCTCTCACATGGCAGCCCGGAGGCGAGACCGGGCGAAATTGCTACACGCACAACACTGACCTAAAAAGTTGTGAGGTCTCCATACGGTTCGGCAGGCGGTATAAAATGTCACCCTCAGCGGTGAAATAGAACATTACCGCAGATAAATGCCATATTTGATAAAACGCGTTACCAAATTGCAATATTCAATGTGAAAAAGAGCGCCTTACTATTTTTCCTTTTTGATCCGTTTTCCTCCGTCCCCTTCGGATCACATGATCCCTTGGGAACGGAGGAAAACGGATCGTTTTTGGTGCAAAAGGGCCAGGTTTGTTTACACCAATCTCACTTGCGCTAGATGAAGAGCTCGCATTCCTTCCGCACGACGTAAACCTTGCTCAGCATCTGGGAAACAGCGGATAGCTTGTTGGGATCAAGCTTACGAGCGCCTCGCGGACATACGGCAATGCAGCGCATGCAGGAGATGCACGCCTCGCCAGCTGCTCGTTTGGGGTCACCATTGTCGATAGCACAAACGGGGCACGCCGCGGCGCATGCACCGCAGGAGACGCAATCCTCTGTTGCCTCGGGTGCCATGCGGTGACCTCCAGCTTGTCTATAAGGACGATTGCCGGGGATAGAGGGCTCGGACGCATCCTCAGCCAACAGCTTTTGCTGAATTTGCTGAGCAAACTCAGCAAGCTGCGCCGCATCCTGCGCATCCGGACGACCGGCAGCAAACTGTCGCGCAATGGAATGTTCTGCAATGGCTGCAACTGCCGCGATCACCCGGAATCCCGCATGCTTCGCAACGTCCTCCAGCTCTACGAGCGTGTCCTCAAACGCGCGGTTTCCGTATACACAAACCAAAACAGCCCGAGCCCCGTTGCCGCGCACCATGCCCAACCGGTCAGCCACCACAGCCGGGATCCTACCGGCATACGCCGGCACAGAGATTACGGCCACGTCGTCCTCAGTCATCGAGACAGCGCTGAAATCTAGCCCGCTATCGGTCAGATCGACGGTAACGGCATTCTTGCCCAGTGCCCCGGCCATAAGGCCAGACACCTTCTGCGTTCCACCCGTCGGACTAAACACAATTTCGAATACGCTCATCGAAACACCCTCCCCCTACGCCTGGCAACGCATCAAGCCGCTTTCACATCCAGCCAGAGTATACGGCACGTGGGGTCCCCGTTTTGATGCGCCAAGCACCCCAATGCACCCACCCTACGCTGTCTGCCTCTTCGTTTTGTATAAATTACGGTACAGATTGTATATATTTACGGGATACCGCCGTGTTCTCCCGAGGTACCCCATCCTGGCCCGTGCAAAAAACGGAGTATTCTGCAACGTGACCGCGCCAGCACCGCCGCGGGTGGGCAAAACTGTAGGGCGCCGTATCATTCTAAGTCCCGACATGGCGAGAATAACGCGCCCCTGCTCCGGAAAACGGCGAGATCTGGCTCAAAACGCTCGCTAGGGATATCCGAAGACCACCGTTGGCGACGTCGAATCATATGCAGACAACTCGAACTGCAGAATACTCCAAAAAATGCACGGCGCACCTCATGGGACCCATTGCCGCATGGCAGGAAACAGGTCCACGGCATCCTCTAGATGCATTCCCGAGGAAATCACATTTGAACTAGCGATCGGATACGGCAAACAAAAAGGGCCCCGAACGTAGTTGCTCGGGGCCCTTGGTTCACCTCGCCCTAGCGGGCGATGCGTATGTTACTTGCGCTTGCCGCCGCCGTCACCGGGGCGACGGGAGCTGCCGCCGCGTTTGCCGCCACGGCTGTTGCCATAGCTGCCACGGTTATCGCGACCGCCGGCACGGCCGCCACGGGAGCCGGTCTGGTTGCCGCCACGCCCGCCACGATAGCCGCCACGACGCTCCTCGCGGGTATCGTCGTAGTTGCGCCAATCATCGCGACGATCGCGGCTGGCACGCGGGTCACGACGATCGCGTGACTCGTTAGAACGACCAGCGCCGCTGCGGCTGCCGTTGCCGCGAGCACCCTCGCGGCGCTCGCCACCACGGCCCCCGCGCTCATCAAATCGCTTGCCGCCGCGGGACTCGCCACCGCGGGCACCGCGCTCACCACGGCCCTCGCCGCCGCGACGCTCGTCACGGCCACCGCGCTCGTCATTGCGACCGGAACGACGACGATCGCCCGAGCCACGCTTGCCGCCACGCGAGCCACGGCCCTCGTCCTCGCGCTCAACACGGCGACGACCGCCGCGGTCCTCGTCCTCGCGGCGACGGCGATGTGCCTCGCCCTGGAACTGCTTGGCACGGCGCTCGGCACGATTGCCGCGCGGGGCCTGCTCAATGGCACCAGCACCGCCGCGCTCCTCGGCAGCCACCTCGCGGGCCACGCTCTCCACAGCCTCTTCCACGCGAGCCTGAACGCCCTCGCGCACGCGGGTCTTGCCGCCGCGCTTGGGACGGCTCGGACGCTCGCCATCGCCGCGACGCTCGTCGCGACCACGGTTGGAACGACCGGCCACATCGCCGTAGTCATCGCCGTTGCGCTTGCCGTCGCGACGTGCCTGCTCAAGCTTCTTCTTGCTCTTGGACTTGCCGCGCTTAGTCTTCTTCTTCACCTTAAAGGCCGCAGGGTCGCGCTCGGGATCAACCGCAGGCGGGTTGGGACCCACATGCAGGTCGCCGGCTTCGTAAATATCGGCCGTCTTGTCCATGAGCTTCTCGATCTCGTAGAACTCATCGACGTCCTGCTCGGTCACAAACGTAATGGCCCAGCCCAGCTCGCCGGCGCGGCCCGTACGGCCAATGCGGTGGATATAGTCGGTCGGCTCGGCCGGCACGTCAAAGTTCACGACGTAGCGCACGTCGCTAATGTCGATGCCGCGGGCGAGAACATCGGTTGCCACCAGCACGTCGACGGTGCCGTCGCGGAAGGCCGAAAGGGCACGCTCGCGCTGGGCCTGGCTGCGGTTGCCGTGAATCGCGGCGGCCTTGATGCCCTTACGCTCCAGACGACGGCAGCAGCTGTCGGCGCGGTGCTTGGTGCGCATGAAGACGATAGTGCGCTCCGGGCCCTCCTTCTTGAGGAACTCGGGCAGCAGGTTGTTCTTGGCCTCGATGGACACCGGGAATACAAACTGGTCGACGGTGTCGGCGGTCGACGTAGCGGGCGCGATCTCCACGCGGGCCGGGTCGCTCACTAGATCGGTGATCTCGCCCACGGCCTCCTCGTCGAGGGTCGCCGAGAACAGCAGCGTCTGGCGCTCGGCCGGCGTCTCGCGCACAATGCGGCGGACGGCGGGCAAAAAGCCCATATCGAGCATGCGGTCGGCCTCGTCGAGTACCAGCACTTTGACCTCGCCCAGGTGGCAGGCGCCCTGCTCGATCAGATCGACCAGACGGCCCGGCGTTGCGACCAGGATGTCGCAGCCGTACTTAAGTGCCGCGGTCTGCGGCTTGTAGCTCACGCCGCCCACGACGGTCACGGCAACATGGCCGGTGACGTCGGCGATTTTGCTTGCGACCTCGTCGATCTGCTGGGCGAGCTCGCGCGTGGGGGTGATGACGAGCATCACGGGGCCGCGGCCGTTGCCCTCGGGCTTCTTGGCACCGCGACGGCGGTTGCGGCCGCCGCGCTCGCGCACGGGCTTGGGCGGAGCGATGTGCTCCAGATTGTTCATGGTCGGCAGCAAAAAGGCGGCCGTCTTGCCGGTGCCGGTCTGAGCGGCGGCAAGCAGGTCGCGGCCCTCGAGCACCACGGGGATCGAACCGGCCTGCACGGGCGTCGGCGCCGTGTAGCCCAGGTTCTCGATAGCACGGAGCATCTCGTCGGAAAGGCCCAGCTCGTCAAAGGCGGGCAGGCTCTCGGTAGCGGACTCGACGGCCTGGGCAGCATTGGCCTCATCGGCGGCATCGAAGGCAGCCTGGGTCATGGCCTCGCGGGCCTCGTCCAGAATCTCGGCGTCCGTGACGTCGGATACAGAATTACGCATATGTTGTTGTTCCTTATCTGCACGCGCTATGGGCACGGCATGCGGCCGCGCGGGCGTGCTTGGTAGTGCGCTAATACATACAAAAACGGGTGCGCACAGAGAGGACGTTGCTCAGCACGCTGGCGATCGCTTTGGCAGCCCTATCACGCGCCGTCCAGACGCAGCAGCTCTAAGCGATGGAGCAGATTCGCCGCGGGTTAGTATACCCGTACTCCGTATGCCCCCACGTAAATCACAGATGACGAGGCGGACGAGGTGGGCCCGGCTGATTGTCTCAATCTGTAACAGTTAACGAGTAAAATCGGCCCTAATTGTTATAGATCAAGACAGAGGGGAATTTCCGTCCAGTCCAAACCAAATCTCTCAGTCTTCCTGCAATTTTGAACATGTGGCCTATAATGTTGCTTTGGTTACGCTATATATTGCGCAGCCATTTAATACGTCGCCCACCGGGGGCCATTAATTCCTATCGCCATATTGGCTAGGAAGCAATCAAAGGAGGTATCCGTGGCAGCAGAGACGCCTTGCTCGGTCCTCTATAACGATATTCGCTCGTTCGGCGGTCTTAAACATCTCGAGATCGCCCGAATGCTCATCAATGGAAACTCTTATCTCGGCAGTACCCTGCTCGAGAAATGCTCTTCCAACCGCTCGTATCTCACCCGTTACATCGTCCATCGCAAGCCTGACCAGTGCGCGCCCTCCATCTACAGCGACTTTACCGTCACCACGCTCAACCTTTCCGCGGCAATCTGCAGCAAGCTCGGCGGCGGCGAGTCCGCCTATCGGGCAATCGCCGAGCACTATCGCGGTCCGGCCGCCAACGAAATGATGTCGGCTCTCGCCAGCTACAAGCTGGACAGCCGCCTATATGCAAATGCCCTCAATCGCATCGACAACTTTGACGGCAATGCCGTGCGCGAGAAAAGCACGCTTTACCTTATGCTCTTTGTGGCAACGGGGGCGCTCGCCGATCCCGTTCAGGGCGTGGCCACCGTCGAGCGCTTTTGCGACAGCAAGACGGGCGGGCACTTTGGCACCACCGAAACTACCGTCGGACGTGGCTTTATGGGCAGCCTGGAGCAGCCGCACGCCGTCGCCCCCAACCTCGGTCTGCTCAGGACACATGCCGACAACTGCATCGATATGCAAATCCATCCCCTCACACGCGATCCGCGCGGCACCGTGATTGGTTCTTTGCCCAAAACCTCGCCCAGCGTCACCGATGTGGGCGCCGACGCCTCGCGCGAGCATCTTCGCATTTGGCTTGAGGGTGAGCACTGGTACGCCCAGGGCCTTGGATCGACCAACGGCACGGTACTCGAATCGGGTGCGGGCGACGGCGATATTGTGATTGAGCCGCCGCGCGACCAACGCGAGCCCGGCAAGATCTATCCCCCAGTGGAAATCGAAAACAGCGACAGGCTCCATCTGGGTCTCTACACGACATTCCTTGTCATTGTGGACTAGCACGGACGGCGATCGGAAGACGGTCGCCGTCCGTCTTTCGTCTTCTACCTTCTGCGTCGTAAACGACAATACTCAGCGGTATACGTGGGCAGTGCGGCTATCATGGTACTTTACCGATATCCGCACTGCTCACGTATACGCGCGGCAACCCATGCCAGACAAAGGAACGCCATGGATACTACCGATAGCGCCTATGGCGACAAACTCATCCGTCTTGACACGTTCGACACCGCCGTGGCGGTCGACCCCAGCGCCGAGGACGACGCCAAGCGTCGGTTTATGACGCTTATTCTCCAGACGGCCCACCGCAACAACGGCAACATCGGACACGTGCTGCGCGCGACCAACACGAGCGGCGAGGTCTTTGCCGTCAAGCTACTCAAGGACAACGCCATCCTTTCCGGCCAAGCCCCCGACCGCTCCGCCGAGCAATCGGCAGCGCACCTGGCCAGCACCGCCGCGCTGTTCGAGGAGTACCGTCACTTGTGCACTGTCTCGCACCTGCGCGGATTTCCGCGCGTCTATGGCTACGGCTCTTGTGAGGACGACCCGCTCATCCTCATGGAGTGGGTCGAGGGAACCTCGCTCAAGCAGGCGCTGCCCTTGCTTCCGCACGATGCCTCGGGCGGGCTGACCACCCAGATGGTCGCCGCCGTCGGAAACGCCGTGCTTCGCGCACTCTTGATGACCCAAGGCCTCGTGAATCCGGTCGTCCATCGCGACCTTTCGCCTGTCAATATTATGTTCCGCACCACCAGCCGAACGCTCGAGCAGCAGATCGCCGATCGCTCCTTTGACCCCTGCCTCATCGACATGGGCTCCGCGACCATGGCTCTCGGCGACGACACGATCACCCGACGCGCCGACATCTGGCGCTTTGCCACGCCCGCATACGCCGCGCCCGAGATGCTCACGCAGGATATCGAAGGCATCGCGGCCCTTCGCCGTTCGCCGGCAATCGACGTCTATGCGCTTTCGAGCATTCTGTACCAGCTCTACAGCGGTCGCAAACCGTTTGACTTTGAGTCGACGGACGCCGCTGCAACCGGCTCATTCTATCTCGTAAAGACCAAGACCAAGCCGGCACCGCTCGAGCCGCGCTGCGAGGGCGATGAAGCGCTCGTCCAGATCATCATGAAGGGTCTCTCAGTCGAGCAGTGCGATCGTCCCACCGAGCAGCAGATGCTCGAGGTGCTCTCGGCATACCTCACCGACGCCGAATCCGAAGGCCGCGAAGGTGCAGGAGACGAGGCCGCAATTGATATCGATTCTGGCACGCACCTTAAGGTCGACGTCGCCGGCGAGCGCGCACGAGAGATCCTGAATCAGGCCCGCCACGATGCCATGACCCGCCGCCGCTTTATTATCGGCGGCGCTATCGCAGCCGTTGCGGGGCTCAGCGTTATCGGGGCGGCAACCCATGGCTTTGGCATCCCCGACTACCTCGACGGCATCCGCGGTTCACTTGACGACTACACCTGGGATCAGCTGCAGGAGATTTCGCTCAAGATTAAGGCCGCCGAGACCCGTAGCGAGGCACGCGAGATTGCCAAGCGCTATCACCTGCTCGATGCCGATGGGCATATCCCCTATCCGTGTACCAAGCGCGTGAAACTCACCAACGGGCTGGAGGTCGGCGCGCAGCTTGTGGGCATCCGTCACGATGAGCTTCTGGACGGGACGGGCAAGGCCGGACTAACGTTTATGTTCGACGCGGGTATTGCCGAGCGCAACGCTGCGGCTGAACCGCCGAGCGCCGGCTGGGCAGTTTGCGAGCTGCGGGAATGGCTCGACGGCGACGGCCTTAAGCTGCTGCCCAACAAGTTGCGCGCGCTCATCAAATCTGTCAAAAAGGTCTCGAATAACGCTGGCGCCGCCAACAGTGCATCGTGTCTGAGCGAGTTGCCCGCAACCCTTTGGCTGCCCGCCATGGTCGAGCTGTGCGGTACGCAACCGCCCGATTCGTTTGCCAAGGACTATCACTACCTGGCAGAAATCTACAACGGCGAGGGCAAGGAGTATCAGCTCTTCCGCGAGCTCAAGGTGAGCCCGTATTCCACGAACGAGACGATGGTCCGCCAGTGGAAGGGCAAGGACACCTGCTGGTGGGAGCGCACGGTGAGCCCCGACTCATCGGAGACCGAAGGCACGCTCTACATAAACCGTGTGGGCCACGACGGCGACGTCTTTACGTACGCAACGCCTGCGGAAAAGCCAAACAAGCTAACCTGTGTGATTCCCGGGTTCTGTATCTAGGCGGCGGGCGTCTTGCCGTGACGGGACCCCTCCCCGGCAGTTGTCTCGATTTGTAACACTAGCTCGGCAGATACAGGTCTAGATGCTACAGAACGAGACAAACCCCAATCCCGCGAGACAACATCTCAATCTGTAACAGTAAGGGGTCAAAAACCTCTCTAGATGTTACAGATCAAGACATTTGAGTTGGCCGCGGACGGTCTGTCTCGATCTGTAACAGTAAGGGGTCATATTTCCCGCCAGATGTTACAGATTGAGACATTGAGTTTATTGCTGAAGGTTCGTCTCGATCTGTAACATCTGGAATCCAAAAACCGGTCTAACTGTTACAGATGGAGACAAACTCAAACCTCTCAAAACAAAATCTCAATCTGTAACAGTTAGAGGTCATTTTCCCCGCTAGATGTTACAGATCGAGATATTGATTTGCCGCCGGAGAGTTTGTCTCATTCTGTAACAGCAGCTCGGCAAAAACTGGGCTAGATGTTACAGAATGAGACGAAGGGCGGGGATGGTGCACCAACCCGGCAGCCACCCTCATCTGTAGCGAAATGTCATACATTTCTTTCTGTACTGTACACCCCCAGGGGGTATGGGTGTATAGTATCAGCAGGTTAACAATTCCAACACCGAACCACAGAAAGGAGAAGCCATGGCTCAAGATAAGTTCGACGTGGGCGGCATGACGTGCGCCGCCTGCCAGGCGCATGTGGACCGCGCCGTGAGCAAGCTCGACGGCGTCCAAAGCGTCGCGGTCAACCTGCTTGCCGGCTCCATGCTGGTCGACTACGACCCCGCGCAGGTCACCCCCGATGACATCTGCACCGCCGTCGATCGCGCGGGCTACTCGGCCTCACCCGTCGACGCGGGCACCGGTGCCGCCGGCTCAAACGGCAGTGCGCAAGCCAGGTCCGGCGCCGCCCATATGGAGTCGCCCACCAAAAAGCTGGAGGCCGCCGCCTCCGCCATGCGCACCCGCCTCATCATCTCGATCATCTTCCTCATCCCGCTGTTCTACATAGGCATGGGGCACATGCTCGGTTGGCCACTGCCCGGCGTCTTCACCGACCACACCCACAGCATGACGCTCGCGCTCACCGAGCTCGTCCTGCTCATCCCCATCGTCTACGTCAACGACGCGTACTTTATCAACGGGTTTAAATCACTCGCGCACGGCGCGCCCACCATGGACGCCCTCATCGCCGTCGGCGCCACCGCGTCCATCGCCTGGTCGCTCTACGCCATGTTTATCATGGCCGACCAGCTGGCCGCGGGCCAGGTCCACGAGGCCATGATGACGGGCATGGACAATCTGTATTTTGAGAGCGCCGGCACGATCCTGTCGCTGGTCACCGTGGGCAAATACCTCGAGACGCGCAGCAAGTCCAAGACCGGCGGCGCCATCGAGGCGCTCATCGACCTGGCGCCCAAGACCGCGACCATCGTGGCCGACGACGGCACCGAGACCGCTGTGGACGTCGACGCCATCCTTCCCGGCCAGGTGCTGCGTGTGCGCCCCGGCGAGTCCATCCCTGTCGATGGCGTGGTGCTCGAGGGCAGCTCGGCCGTGGACGAAAGTGCGCTGACCGGCGAGTCTATCCCCGTGGAGAAGACCGCCGGCGACACCGTCAACGCCGCCACCGTCAACCGCACCGGATCGTTTACCTTCCGCGCTACGCGTGTGGGCGCCGACACGTCGCTCGCCAAGATTATCCAGCTCGTCGAGGACGCCAACGCCACCAAGGCGCCCATCGCCCGCATGGCCGACAAGGTCGCCGGCGTGTTCGTGCCCGTGGTGTTTGCGATCTCGGCCGTGACCTTTGCGGTGTGGATGGCACTGACCGGCAGCATAAACGAGGCGCTCACCTCCGCCGTGGCCGTGCTGGTGATCAGCTGTCCGTGCGCGCTGGGCCTGGCCACGCCCGTCGCCATTATGGTCGGCACCGGCAAGGGCGCCGAAATGGGCATTCTGTTCAAGAGCGCCGAGGCGCTGGAGAATCTGCGCAGCGTGGGCACCGTGGTGCTCGATAAGACGGGAACGGTCACTCGCGGCAAGCCTGCCGTGACCGATATCGTGGTAGCCACGCGTGCCGACGGATCGCCCGCCATGAGCGAAAAGGCGCTGCTCAAGCTGGCCGCTGCGCTGGAGCGCTCAAGCGAGCACCCGCTGGCCGAGGCGATTATGGCCGAGTGCGAGGCGCGCGGAATCGTCGCACGCATGGTCGAGGACTTTGCCGCCGTGCCCGGGCGAGGCGTTACGGCACGCGAGGGGCAGAATGTCATCGCCGCCGGCAACGTGCGTCTGATGGACGAGCTGGGCGTGAAGGTTCCCGCCGGCCTTGCCGAACAGTTCGCGGCCGAGGGCAAGACGCCGCTGTTCTTTGCCAAGAACAGCGAGCTTGTCGGTACCATCGCCGTGGCGGACGAGGTCAAGGAGACGAGCGCCGGAGCCATCGCCGCACTGCGCTCGCTTGGCGTCGACGTGTGCATGCTCACCGGCGACAACCGCGTGACGGCCGAGGCCATCGCCCGCCGCGTGGGGCTGAGCAGCGAGCAGGTCATCGCCGACGTCCTCCCCGCCGACAAGGAGCGCCATGTGCGCGAGCTGCAGGACACGGGCGGCAAGGTCGCCATGGTGGGCGACGGCATCAACGACTCCCCCGCCCTGGCGCGCGCCGACGTGGGCCTTGCCATCGGCACCGGCGCAGACATCGCCAAGGAGGGTGCCGACGTGGTACTCATGCGCAGCGACCTCATGGATGTCGCCCGCGCCATCGAGCTTTCGCGCGCCACGATCCGCAACATCAAACAGGACCTGTTCTGGGCGCTGTTCTACAACGGCATCGGCATTCCGCTGGCGACGGGCGTGTTCTTCCCCCTCACCGGTTGGCAACTCTCGCCGATGTTCGGCGCCGCGGCCATGAGCCTGTCGAGCGTCTGCGTTGTTTCCAACGCGCTGCGCCTAAAATCCTTTAAGCCTAAAGTGGCAAAATAGGCTCACCACCAAGTCCATTTTGAACGGGTTTTCCAGGTGCCCGAGATCGACCTGAAAGAGGAGCGACGCGTACTTTGGTACGCGAGCGACGGCTTGAAGGTCAAGGTCGGGTGCCTGGGAAAGCCGACACAACAGAGAGGAATACCCATGCGTTACACAATCAAGACTACCGGCCTCATGTGCGGCCATTGCGACGCCACCGTCGAGACGGCGCTGCTCAACGTTGCCGGCGTGACCGACGCCGATGCCGATCACGAGACTCAGACCGTACAGGTGGAGTGCGCCGACACCGTGACCGCTGAACAGCTCACTGCCGCCGTCGAGGGCGCCGGCGAGAAGTTCCACGCCCTTTCGGTGACCGCCGCATAGCAGTCGCTGCCTACTCAATCCTCAGAAGTTGCGGTGAAATACGGACTGTTGAGCCGCCCTAGGCCTTTAAACAGTCCGTATTTCACCGCAACTGACGGGGACATCCGGAAGATCGACCAGAAACGAGGACCCGCCATGATGGCAGACCACAAATCGGTGACCCGCATGCTCAAAACGGCACGCGGCCAGATCGACGGCATCCTGCGGATGGTCGAGGAGGACCGCTACTGCGTCGATATTTCCACGCAGCTCATGGCAACGCAGGCGCTCATTGCGCGCATCAACGCCGACGTGCTCAAGGCGCATATCGAGGGCTGCGTGACTTCGGCAATCGAATCGGGCGACGAAGACCTCAAAGCCGCCAAGCTCGCCGAGATCGAACGTGTCGTCGACAAGCTCTCCAAGTAATTGGGGCATTGGGAACAAACTTCTTTGCACCGTCTTGGTATTCCGGGGACAGGTATGTTTGCACCACATTGGTGCAGATTAACCTGTCCCCCTTGCTCTAAATCGGGTATAAAGGCGTGCAGCATATCGAACGAAAGGCAATTTGCATGAATGACTTTATGAAGGGTCGCAATGGTGCCGATGAGCTCACCATCGTGATGGGTTTTGCCGGCATCGTCATCGCGATGATCGGATCGATAGCCCGCATCCAGTGGCTCAGCTGGATTGCCATCGCCGTAATCGTGATTGGCGTGCTGCGCGGCCTGTCCAAAAATATCGACGCACGTCGTAAGGAGAACGAGGCCTTTGTCGCCGCGACTGCAAACGTACCCGGCTTGGGCAAGTTTGTAGCTAGCTTGGGCGGTGGCGCTGCAGCGGCCAGCACCTCACGCGCGGCCGGCACCAGTAAGGAAGACTTTGAGCGTGCCAAGCGCACGGCCAAGAAGATGTGGAAGGGCCGCAAGACCACGGCCTATCTCAAGTGCCCCAACTGCGGCCAGATGCTCTCCGTTCCCAAGGGCAAGGGCAAGATTCGCGTCACCTGCCCCAAGTGCCACGCCAAGATGGAAACGCGCTCCTAGCGCCCGCACGCGGGACAAATAAATCAGGTTTGTTTGTCCCAAATCTTAAGTATTTGTTCGAATAAATAGCCGAGGCCTCGCGCTGAGACCTCGGCTTTTTGTATGCGACAACGGAGCTGTCCCTTTGTCTCGTCTACGCCACACCGTCGCGGGCCAGCTCCTCGGCAAGCGCTTCGACAGGCATGGCCATAATCGCGTCGAGCTCGGCGTCCACCTCGGGAATACGCTTCACCTTGAGTTTGCGCACCAGATCACCACGGCACATCACGTGCGTCGGCTCACGCAGAGCGCACAGGTCATCGAGCGGGTTCTCGCGCGTCACCAAGATATCGGCGGCCTTGCCGCACTCGATCGTGCCAGTCTCGCCGTCCAGCCCCAGCAGCTCGGCGTTGACTTGCGTAGCCGTATGCAGTGCGAAGGCGTTGCTCACGCCGACATACTTGGCAAAATAGGCCACCTCACGCCACATGTCGTACTGCGTCACGAACGGGCAGCTCGAGTCCGTGCCCAGGCCCACCTTAACGCCAGCTTCCAGTGCGGCACGGGCGCTCTCGATAATGCCCGAGCACACGATATCGCCGTTCTTCTTTTGCGTATCGGTCGAATGGGTCTTTTTCGGGTCGAGCAATACAAACGGCAGCGCCGGGCTGATAGTGCAGGTAACACTGGGCGCACGCCCCTCGAGTTGCGTGCCCGCGGCGCCACGGTACAGCTCCAGAATCTCGGGCGTCAACGGAGCGCCGTGCTCAATCGTGTCAACGCCGGCCTCAAGCGCGGCCTTCACGCCCTCGGTACTCTCGACATGGGCCATAACCGGCAGACTCACCTCGTGCGCAGCCTTGCACGCCGCCGCGGCAACCTCGACCGGCATGCGCAGCACGCCCGGCTCGCCCACCTCTGTAGCGTCGAACACGCCGCCCGTCACGAACAGCTTAATGACGTCGGCACCACGCGCATACAGGTCGCGCACCTGTTCGGCTGCCTCGGCGGGACTGTTGGCCACCTGGGCGAACAAGCCCGCACCATGGCCGCCCGGCACCGTGACGCCCGTTCCCGGCGCCACCAGGCGAGGACCTTGATACTTGCCGGCATCGATAGCATCGCGCACGGCCAGATCGGCAAACAGCGGATCGCCCGCGCCGCGCACCGTGGTCACGCCACTTGCCAGTTGTTGTTGGACGCTGCCCTTAAGAATATGGCGCACGATGGCGCGCCCCACGGGATTATCGAGCTTTTTCATCAGCGCACCCGCATCGCCCGCCGAAACCGGCTTGCCCGAACCGCACAGATGCACATGCATATTGATGAGGCCCGGCATGAGATACGCACCTGCCAGGTCGATGACCTCGGCACCTGCAGGCGCCTGCGCCACAGCACTCGGCCCCATCCACGTAATGAGACCGCGCTCAACGGCCACGGCCATGTCGGGCCGCGGCTCCATATGCTCCGAACCATCCAGAATGGTCGCATTGATAAACAACGTAGAACGATCAGCAGACGCCATATCGAGCTCCTCCCTCACGATTAACTTGAACATTTGTCCATTATCACCCAGCGCGACAGGGTTGCTGCGGACATATCGGCTAACGGGAGGAAGAGAAGGGCGTGAGGATGAACAGACCAGCGCAGCGATGCTTCGGTCGTTCCAGCAAAACGTCTCGATCTGTAACAGATAGACCGTCTTTAACCTTCCAAATGTTACAGATCGAGATTTTCGGTCGTGCCTCCAGCTTTTGTCTCAATCTGTAACAGTTAGACCGGTTTTTGGCCGTTAGATGTTACAGATCGAGACATTCCCCAGCTCCATCGTCAGACGTCTAAATCTGTAACAAGTAGACAGGTTTTCGGCCTCTAGATGTTACAGATTGAGATCTTTTAGCGGCAGCCAACCTTCTGTCTCAATCTGTAACAGCTACGAGGCCAAACGGCCCCTTATTGTTACAGATTGAGACAGCCCGCTTCAGCGCCCATACCACCGACGTCTCCACTCCTCAGCCAAATCGGGCCGTCGCGGAATACCCGCCAACCTCATTTTCTCGACCAGCTTCCCCGGGTCTTTGAGTTCGTTAAACGTAAACCGAAGCACCTTATGCCCGAGCATTGTCAGATGAGATTCCCGCTGACGCTCTGCCACGAATGGGTCGACCGACTCCCGGCCCTCACCGTTCTGCAAGGTGTACTTCCCCTTTCCGTCGAGCTCGCCGATGACACACGTCCCGTCCTCGAGCCGCCAAAAATAGTCGACGCGAAACACCTGGCTCGGATCGAGCGGGTCGCGAAACTCCGACTGCAGCTCCGGAACCGGAAAGCCGTACGCAATAAAGAACGCTCGGAACCGAGACTCGCCGCCGTTTTCGGACAGCCCGTCCGCATACGACGCAATCGCCTGTGCCCTGCGATACCCTCGCCTGCCCTCGCAATCGGCGCGGAGGCGCTCGCACAAATCCCCACGTGATACGCCCTTCGCCCGCAATGCAGAATCGGCGATCGCCAGACCATACGAAAACGGCGCACGCAGCAGACAATCCTCCACCGTGCGCCAAAACGACGTCACCCGCACGCCGTCGACGCGCTCAAGCGCTCCCGCCATCTGAGGACGCAACAACCTGCACCCGCTGCTCAACGTCACCGAACAACCCGTCTTAACAAGATAACGCGGCCCGAGCAGATCATTCGGCACCTCCAGATCCCATATCAGCGCGGCGTCATATCCCCAAAATGCCCAATCGGGATGAAACTCCGCAAACCCCTTGATGGTCCCCCGAGCCCGCTCCGACGGCGTCAACGCATACCAATCATGCTGAAAACAGAACAGGTACGGCTCGGGCTCCGCGATATCGTCGGTTCCAACATGGCGTCGCAGCCACATGAGCTCGGTATTGTCATGCGTTGCGAGCAGCGCACCTTGCTTGGCCGTCTCCGTGAGCCGCGCGAGCATCCTATTCCGCGCCAACGTGTTGCGAGTCGCATGTTTGTGTTTGAGAACGGTATTAGACACTTTCATCACCACCACGTCAGACAAATGGACCATCGTCACCGTTGCCTCCGCTGACAAATGTCTTGATCTGTAACAGGAAGACAGTCTTTGAGCCTCTAGTTGTTACAGAACAAGATCTTTCGGCAGCCGCCAACCTTCCGTCTCAATCTGTAACAGTTACGGGCTCAAGCAGCCGCCAAACGTTACAGATTGAGACAGAGTCAGGGCAGCAGGGCGACACCAGTCACATCCCCTACTCCCATTCTTGTTCGTAGATGTTGAGGGACTTTACGTAGCGCCCCTGGGCGCCCATGATGTCGCGGACCAGGCGCAAAAAGAAGCTGATACGCGAGGTGTCGAAGCCATCTTCTAGGTCTTCCGGATGGACGGCGCCGGGCCCGTCGATCGCCGTATCGCTCAGGCGCGCTATGTCGTAGAGGTAGAGCTGCCCCGCCGTCAGCCAGACATCGTCGACGCAGGCGAGGCGCACCGCAATCGCACCGTCGCTCCAATGCTCCTTTTGCACGATATGCGGGTCGTAGACATCAAAGCGACGGTCGGTGCGCGTATCCTTCAGCGCAACCGTGCCGTTCGCAGGATCCTTGCCCAAAATGCCAAAGCGCGAGAAATACTGTGTGTCGCGCACCTGCTCGAGCCGCTTGAGCGAGGCAGGCGAAAGCGATGCCGGCGACTCATCAACATACAGCTCGAGCAGCGTCTTGCCATGGCGATAGGGGCGCTCGAAGAGCAGCCAATCGGTAAATGCCATGTTGTAGGCCATGATTTCGTTTTGGGAAGGCTCGGTGCAATAGCCGAGCCACGGGTCGACAATGATCTCGAACTGCTCGCGCGCCGGCTCCAAAAACTGAAACTTCCGCAGCATCCAAAAATGGGCCATGTCGGCAATATCGTTGCCGACGGCTTCGGCCAGCTGCGCTCGGTCTAAAACGTGGTCAGTCACGGCATCCTCCTCAAACTGATGAACCTCAATTTGAGCTTACGAGGAGGGTGGGCAGCCACTGTCAGCACGGACAAAATAGGCCTCCGGCTGCAAACTAACTGCTGACCAAACACTTGACGGGATGCTTGACCGAAAATGCGCACCGCAACAAAACCGCAGGTAAACATAGACGGCCAACCCGCTCTTTTGAGCCAGATGCCCGTAGCCACCACAGAAACAACAGGTGACCACAGCCCAAGAAGTCGACAAATGAACACCCGTACGTCGGCAAACGAACAAATCGGTCGCAAACCCGCAAGGAGTGTCCCCGAATGCCGGCACATAAGGAACGTCCCCAGCTGCCGGCACTTGGGGACGTTCCTTTTGGGCCGGCCGTTGGGGACAGCCCTTGACGATTCAGCTGTGGACAGCCGCCTTACAGCTCCAGTGCGTCGGCGATTTCGGCAGCGCAGGCCAGGGCGTCGGCCATAGCGTTCACCACGAGCGAGCTGCCGTTACGAGCGTCACCGGCAACATACACCGGCGCGGCATCCGCGGCGACGCCGCCGACACGCGCCGCAAGATGCGAGCCCTCGGCGGCCATCACAGGCAGCGGACGACCAGCAGTGGCAACGGGCACGCCAACGGCGTCGAACACACCGTGCTCTGGGCCCGTAAAGCCGCAGGCGATGAGCACCAGCTGGGCCGGCACCTCGTGCTCGGAGCCCGCGATGCGCTCGGGCTTGCCAGCCGACCAATCCAGATCGACCACGCGCAGGCCCGCGGCCGCGCCCTTCTTGTCCAGCAGCACCTCGAGCGTATCCACGCCCCAAGCGCGCATCTCGCCGCCCATGGCAGCGATGGCCTCCTGCTGGCCATAATCGGTCTTCTTCACGTTGGGCCACTGCGGCCAGGGGTTGCTCGCCGCGCGCGCATCAGGCGCCGCCGGCAAGAACTCAAACTGGCGCACGCTGCGCGCACCCTGACGTACCGCAGTGCCCACGCAGTCGTTACCGGTATCGCCGCCGCCAATGACCACGACGTCCAGGCCGCGCGCGTCAATAGCGGGCTCGCCGCCATCGAGCACCGAGACGGTCGAAGCCGTCAGGTAGTCCACGGCGTACACCACGCCCGGGGCATCAATGTTCGCAGCCGAAAGTCCACGCGGAGCACGAGCGCCGACAGCCACCACGACGGCGTCAAAGTCGTCGAGCTTGGCGGTAACCTTGGGATCGTTTACGTCAGCACCCAGCTCGAACACAATGCCCAGCTCGCGCATAAGTGCCACGCGACGCTCGACCACGGACTTCTCGAGCTTCATGTTGGGAATGCCGTACATGAGCAGGCCGCCCGGGCGGTCGTCACGCTCAAATACCGTCACACGGGCACCGCGACGTGCAAGCTCCCATGCAGCCACCAAGCCAGCCGGGCCAGAGCCAATCACAGCGACCGTGGGCGCATCCTCCCCTGCCGGCTCAAAGCGGCGCGGACCGCCATTTGCCCACTCATGGTCGCTGATCGCACGCTCGTTGTCATGGATCGTCGTGGGTTGGCCATCGACCGAACCCAGGTTGCACGCGGCCTCGCACAACGCCGGGCACACGCGACTCGTAAACTCGGGCATGGGCGAGGTGAGCGACAGGCGCTCGGCAGCCTCATCCCAGCGGCCGCGGTACACCAGCTCGTTCCACTCGGGAATCAGGTTGTGCAGCGGGCAGCCGCTCGGGCGTGCCTTGCCAAAGCTCGCGCCCATCTGACAAAACGCCACACCGCACATCATGCAGCGGCTCGCCTGGGCACGGCGCGCATCGTCGTCGAGCTCCACGTACAGCGGATCGAAATCGCGGCTGCGCTCCTCCACGGGGCGAAGCTCGTGGGTCACGCGATCGATATCAAGAAAAGCACCGGGCTTACCCATGGCACTTACGCCTCCTTCTTGGTCGAAGCAACAGAGCTGGCGGTGGCGGGCGCAGCGCCAGCGACACCACCCGCAACATCGAAGCGAGCAACATCCGCGGCACTCGCGCGGCCGGTCACAATGTCAAACGCCAGCTCCTCGGCCTGCGCATGCGTCTTGCCGACGGCCTCGGCGGCGGCGACAATCGTCAGCACGCGCTCGTACTCGGTCGGAATGACCTTCACAAAGTGCTTGCTCATCGTCTCAAAGCTGTAGAGCAGCTTAATACCGCGCGGGCTCTGCGTCGCGTCCACGTGCTCCTGGATGAGCGCACGAATCTGCGCCAGCTCGCCGGCCGTCGGGGCCTTGAGCTCAACGCTCTCGTGGTTCACACGGGCATCGAGCGTGCCGTACTGGTCAAAGACGTAAGCCACGCCGCCCGTCATGCCGGCGGCGAAGTTCTGCCCGACCTCGCCCAAGATGAGCGCCAGACCTCCCGTCATGTACTCGCAGCCATGGTTGCCGCAGCCCTCGACCACCACCGTGGCACCGGAGTTGCGTACGCCAAAGCGCTGGCCGGCCAGGCCGTTAATGAAGCCGCGACCGCTCGTGGCGCCAAAGAACGCAACGTTGCCCACGATGATGTTCTCGTCGAACTTGTAGGTCGCATGCGGGTTGGGGCGCACCGACACCTCGCCGCCCGAAAGGCCCTTGCCAAAGTAGTCGTTGGCGTCGCCGCACACGTTGAGCGTAATGCCGCGCGGCAGGAAAGCGCCAAAGCTCTGACCGGCCGAACCATCGCAATCGATGGTGATGGAGCCGGCGGGCAGGCCCTCGGGATGCGCCTTGGTCACCGCGTTGCCCAAGATGGTGCCCACGCAACGGTTGACGTTGGCGATGTCGGCGCGGAAGCGAATCGGGCGCAGGTGCGCACGGGCATCGGCCGTATAGGGCACAAACAGCGTGGAGTCGAGCGTCTTGTCGAGCTCGCTGTCCGCAGCCATCTGGGGCAGGAAGTGACGGCCGTCGGCGCCCGGGATGTGGGCACCAAACTCACAGGTCGCGCTTGCCAGCACGGGCGACAGATCGAGCAGGTTGGCCTTGCGGTTGCCCGGGACCTCGATCTGGCGCAGGCACTCGGGATGGCCGACCATCTCGTCGACGGTGCGGAAGCCCAGGCTCGCCATGACCTCGCGCAACTGCTCGGCAACAAAGAGCATAAAGTGCTCGACGTGCTCTGGCTTGCCGCGGAAGCCGCGACGCAGGCGGCAGTTTTGCGTAGCGATGCCGGCCGGGCAGGTATCCTGCTGGCAGTCGCGCTGCATGAGGCAGCCCATGGAGATGAGCGGCATGGTCGCAAAGCCAAACTCCTCGGCACCCAGCAGGCAGGCGACGGCGACATCGGTGCCGTCCATGAGCTTGCCGTCGGCTTCGAGTACCACGCGCGAGCGCAGGCCGTTTTGCAGCAGCGTCTGCTGGGCCTCGGCAAGACCGAGCTCCAGCGGCAGACCGGCGTGCCAGATCGAATCGCGCGCCGCGGCACCGGAGCCGCCGTTGTGGCCGCTGATCAAAATCTTGTCGGCGGCACCCTTGGCCACACCGGTGGCGATGGTGCCGACGCCGGCCTCGCTGACCAGCTTGACCGACACGCGTGCGCCAGGATTGGCGTTCTTAAGATCGAAGATAAGCTCTGCCAGGTCCTCAATGGAATAGATGTCGTGGTGCGGCGGAGGCGAAATCAGGCCGATACCGGGCGTGGACTGACGGACCTCGGCGATCCAGGGGTAGACCTTCTTGCCGGGCAGGTGGCCACCCTCGCCGGGCTTGGCGCCCTGGGCCATCTTGATCTGAATCTCGAAGGCGCTGCACAGGTAGCGGCTCGTCACGCCAAAGCGCGCGCTCGCCACCTGCTTGATGGCGGAGTTCTTGGAGTCACCGTTAGCCAGCGGGGTCTCGCGACGCGGATCCTCGCCGCCCTCGCCGGAGTTGGAACGGCCGTGCAGGCGGTTCATGGCGATGGCCATGCACTCGTGCGCCTCTTTGCTGATAGAGCCATACGACATGGCGCCGGTGTTAAAGCGGCGGACGATGTTAAGCGCGGGCTCGACCTCGTCGAGTGCCACCGGAGTACGGCCGCTGGCATCAAAGTCGAGCAAGTCGCGCAGGCGCACGGCACGGCCGGTGCGGTGCAAGCGAGCGCTGTACTCCTTAAAGGTATCGTAGCTGTCCTCGCGGCAGGCGGTCTGCAGCAGGTAGACGGTCTGCGGATCGATGAGGTGATCCTCGCCGCCGAGCGGGCGCCACTTAGTCAGACCCAGCGTGGGCAGCTGATCGGGAGCCGGGCTCTTAAGGATAGCGAGTGCGGCGTCGTAGCGCTCATTCTGCTCGCGCTCGACGTCCTCGACACCCATACCGCCCACACGGCTCACCGTGCCGGCGAAGTACGCGTTGACGAACTCCGGAGTGAAGCCCACGGCCTCGAAGATCTGCGCCGAATGGTAGCTCTGCACCGTGGAGATGCCCATCTTGGACATGATGGAGACGATGCCGGCGGTCGCAGCCTTGTTGTAGTTGGCAATGCCCTGCTCGGCTGTCACGTCCAGATCGCCGTGCGCCGCCAAGTCGCGAATGCACGCATGCGCGTTGTACGGATAGATGCCGCTCGCGGAGTAGCCCACCAGCGCCGCAAAGTCGTGCGGGGACACGGCGTCGCCACACTCCACCACGATGTCGGCAAAGGTACGCACGCCGGCGCGGATCAGGTGGTTGTGCACGCAGCCCACGGCGAGCAGCGACGGTACGGGCACCTCGCCCGCAGCGGCACGGTCGCTCAACACCACGATGTTCACGCCGTCACGGACCGCGGCCTCAACGTCCTCTGCAAGCTGCTTGAGCGCAGCCTGCAGCGCACCCTCGCCGGCATCGCGGCGGTAGACGGCACGGAAACGGCGGGTCTTAAAGCCCACGCGGTCGATGGCGCAGATACGCTCGAACTCCTCCTCGCTCAGCAGCGGACGCTCCAGGCGCACCAGCTGACAGGCCGTACGGGAGTCCTCGAGCAGGTTGCCGTGGTTGCCCAGGTAGAGCGTGGTCGAGGTGACCATATGCTCGCGAAGAGCGTCGATGGGCGGATTCGTGACCTGAGCGAACAGCTGATAGAAGTAGTCGAAGAACGAGCGCGTCTTCTTGGACAGGCAGGCCAGCGGCGCATCGATACCCATCGAGGCGAGCGGCGCCTTGCCCTGCTGGGCCATGGGACGCACGACTTCGTCAACATCATCCCAGTGATACCCGAGCTTGGCCATGCGCACGGCGGCGGGCACCTCGGTATCCTCGGCGGGCGTGGGCGCGACGGGCTTGTCGAGCGCGTCGACGGTCAGCGTCTCCTCGGCGATCCAGTCGCGATAGGGCTTTTCCTTGGCGTAACGGGCACGCAGCTCATCGTTGTAGATGACGCGACCGCGGGCAAAGTCGACCTCGAGCATCTGGCCCGGTCCCAGGCAGCCGCTCGTCAGGATGTTCTCGGGGCTCACCTCGATGGTGCCCACCTCGCTTGCCAGCATAAAGCGACCGTCGTGCGTCACATAGTAGCGGGCGGGACGCAGGCCGTTACGGTCGAGGGCGGCACCCAGCGTGCGACCGTCGGTAAAGGCGATGGCCGCCGGGCCATCCCACGGCTCCATGAGCATGGACTGGTAAGCGTCGTAGGCGCGGCGCTCCTCACTCAGGCTGTCGTTGTGGTCCCACGGCTCAGGCAGCAACATGGACGCGGCACGCGTAAGCGGGCGACCGTTCATGACCAAAAACTCAAGCACATTGTCCAGAATCGCGGAATCGGAGCCCTCGCGGTTGATGATGGGCATCACACGCTCAAGATCGTGCTGCAGCACGGGGCTGTACAGGTTGGGTTCGCGGGCGCGAATCCAGTTGACGTTGCCCTTGAGGGTGTTGATCTCGCCGTTATGGATGATAAAACGGTTGGGGTGCGCGCGCTCCCAGCTGGGTGTAGTGTTGGTGGAGTAGCGCGAGTGGACGAGCGCCACGGCCGTTTTGACGGCGGCGTCGTTGAGATCGGTGAAGAAGCGGCGCATCTGCGTGGCGACCAGCATGCCCTTGTACACGATGGTGCGAGAGCTCATGGAACACACGTAGAAGATCTTGTCGCGCAGGGCGAACTCGGCGTCGGCCTTCTTTTCGATGGTGCGGCGGCACACGTACAGGCGGCGCTCGAAGGCGTCGCCGGCGGGCGTGTCGTCCGGACGGCCCAGGAAAGCCTGCAAGATGGTGGGCATGCAGGCGCGGGCTGTCTCGCCCAGGTCGTGCGGGTCGACCGGCACCTCGCGCCAAAAGAGCAGCGGCACGCCGGCCTCGGCGCAGCCCTCCTCAAACACGCGACGGGCATCCTCTACGCCCTTGTCGTCCTGCGGGAAGAACAGCATGGCCACGCCATAGTCGCCCTCTGCCGGCAGAATCTGGCCGCACTTTTGAGCCTCTTTGCGGAAAAAGTGATGCGGAACCTGAAACAGGATGCCGGCGCCGTCGCCGGTGTTCTTCTCGAGTCCCGTGCCGCCGCGGTGCTCCAAGTTGACCAGAATGGACAGTGCATCGTCCAGAATCTGGTGATGGCGCTCGCCGTTGATATCGGCAAGCGCGCCGATGCCACACGCATCGTGATCGAATTCGGGGCGATAAAGGCCCTGCTGCTGAGCGGAATCTGCCTGCATCGCGATCCTCCCCTAGATATTAGACAGTCAGTTGAATAGGCATACTAGGAGCATCGCCGGCCCGTTGTGTTTCCCGCCCGTTTCGAAACAATCGCGTAACGCACGCCCTACGAGTGGACACCGCCGACCTCAAGACGACAACAAGGGCCCCAAGTTCGACCTGTAAACTCACCGCTTCAAACATCTCAATCTGTAACAGGAAGACCCAATTTTGGCGCTTAGATGTTACAGATTGAGATTTTCTGCAGGACAGTTTTGGTTTATCTCAATCTGTAACACGAAGGGCCGGTTTTTGCAGCTAACTGTTACAGATCGAGATTTTCCATAGGACCATTTCTTCCTGTCTTGATCTGTAACACCTAGACCCAATTTCCATCCCTAGTCGTTACAGATCAAGACATTTCGGCAACTCCCTTTCACCATCCTATTCAAATACAACAATTTTGTTAGTCATGGTTAACTTTTGAGTCTAAACGGGTATGCTTTGCGGCGTCAAACAAACGGCACGCAGGAGCTCACCATGCTCAACCATCTCAAACAACACTTTGGCTCGCACCGCACCGGAGGCCACGGAGGTCTGGATATCGCCCGGCACATCGGCCCCGGGCTGCTCGTGACCGTCGGCTTTATCGACCCGGGCAACTGGGCCTCCAACATGGCCGCGGGCTCGCAGTTTGGCTACGCACTGCTGTGGATCGTCACGCTGTCCACAATTATGCTCATTGTGCTGCAGCACAACGCGGCGCACCTGGGCATCGCCACGGGCACCTGTCTTGCCGAGGCCACGACACACTACCTCCCCCGCATCGTGGGACACATGGTGCTCGCCAGCGCCTATCTCGCGACCATCGCCACCGCCATGGCCGAAGTCCTGGGTGGCGCGATTGCCCTTCAAATGCTCTTTGGGCTGCCCGTGCGCGCGGGCTGCGTCATCGTGGCGGCAGTATCGATGGCGATGCTCATGACGAGCTCCTACAAGCGCGCCGAGCGATGGATCATCGCCTTCGTAGGCGTGGTAGGACTCTCGTTTTTGGCTGAGCTTACGCTGGTCAAGGTCGACTGGCCGCAGGCCACCGCAAGCTGGATCACACCCAGTATGCCCACCGGCTCGGCCGCGATTATCGTAAGTGTCCTAGGCGCGGTTGTTATGCCTCACAACCTCTTCCTGCACTCCGAGGTCATCCAATCCATGCACTTCGAAGGCCAAGGCGAGCAGGTTATCGAGGAACGTCTGCGCTACGAGCTCTTCGACACGCTCTTTTCGATGGGCGTGGGCTGGGCGATCAACTCGGCCATGGTCATCCTGGCCGCAACGACCTTCTTTGCGCACGGCATTGTCGTAGACGACCTCGCCGTCGCAGCGGACACGCTCTCCCCCATTCTGGGCCCGGCAAGCTCGACCATCTTTGCGGTGGCACTGCTGTTTGCGGGCATATCGAGTAGTGTGACGGCGGGCATGGCGGCGGGCACCATCACCGCGGGCATGTTCGACGAGGAATACGACATCCACGACCGGCACTCATCGATTGGAGTGGCGGTCTGTTTCGTCGGCGCAGTGGCGGCGTGCCTGATCGTCCCGAATCCTTTTGAGGGTCTCATCTGGAGTCAGGCGCTGCTGTCGCTTCAGTTGCCGATTACGGTCTTTGTGCTCATACGACTCACCAGTTCGCCCCGCGTTATGGGCAAATACGTCAACTCGCGCCCGCTCAACGCGCTGCTCGTAGGGATCGGCGTCATCGTGACGATTCTCGACATCGTGCTGCTAACGGGGATGTAATTGGGATGACGTGGCTGTCCAGATATAACGTCTCAATCTGTAACACGTAAGGCCGTTTTAAACCGTCAGATAAATCAAAAGGGTCCCAGCCGGAATATCCAGCCGGGACCCTTGGACAGAGCTCTGTATGGCTAATCGCCGTGTGTCTACGAGCTACTCCTCGACAAGCTCAAACTCATCGGGACCAACGCCGCACACCGGGCACACGTAATCCTCGGGCAGCTCGGGCGTGTCGACCTCAACCTCGTAACCGCAAACGACGCACACGAACTTATATGTCTTCTTCTCCTCAGCCATGATGTTCTCCTCTCGAACGCGACTGGTGATGTACTTCGCTTATTAGTATATGTTCTCAATAAAATAATGCAAGTGTTTTTACAACAATTCTAGCCTTGATAGGACGAGGCCTTCGGAGGCGTCTTGCCCTTCAGAACCGTGTGATAGTAGTCGTACGTCAGCGGCGTCTCGTCGCTCAGGCGCTCGGCATCTTCGACCTCGCCGATAAACAGCAGATGCGTGCCCACATCCACAGTGTCGATCAAACGGCAGCTAAACAGGGCCGCCGCGTGCTCGGGCACATAGGGCATGCCCAGAGCCGTCTCGCAGGTCTCGTACTTGGCAAACTTGTCATAATCGCTGCTGGTGCGGAACCCAAAGTTACCGATGTAGAGCATATCGGCCGTCTGGTCGATTACAGTCAGTGCAAACGCCTTGGCCGCGGCAATGACACCCGAAGTGACGTTGTCCTTGTTCACAGCAACCGAAATTCGCGGCGGCATGGACGTCACCTGCACCGCAGTGTTGATGACGCAGCCGGCGCGCAGCCCGTCTGCCGCAGCGCTCACCACGTACAGACCACTCGACATGGTAAAGAACGCAGTTTTGTCCATAACGATCACTCCCCTAACCCGGGTTGGTACCTCATGGATGTATGTACCCACAAAAAAGGCGGCGCCCATAACGGACGCCGCCTTTGAGACATATGTGTCAAAACAGCAAGCAAGATGAGACGCCCGCAGTTGCGGTGAAATAGGGACTGAATAGCCCCTCAAACAGGCAAAACAGTCCGTATTCCACCGCAACTTATACAGAGTGCCTAGCGGTTGCGTTCCTTAAGGGCGCGGTCGATCTCGCGTTGGACATCACGCTTGGCCATGTCCTCGCGCTTGTCGTAGAGCTTCTTGCCGCGACCCAGACCCAGCAGCAGCTTTACGCGGCCGTCGGTATTAAAGTAGAGTTCCAACGGAACCAGCGCATAACCACGGTTGCGAAGTTTGCCGTCAAGAAAGTCGATCTCCTTGCGGTGCAGCAGCAGACGACGCCGACGATCGGGATCGCGATTCCACACGCCACCATGGCTATAAGGGTGGATATGAAGTCCGACGAGCCAGCACTCGCCGCCACGAATCAGCGCAAAAGTGTCAGTGATCTGACAGGCGCGCTCGCGAATCGACTTGACCTCGGTGCCGCTCAGCTCAATACCGCACTCAAACGTCTCATCGATAAAGTACTCGTGATGTGCCGAGCGATTCTTGGAAATGAGTTTGCGCTCGCGCTTACTGGGCATCGCCGGCCTCCTTGGCTCCATCGGCGTTTGAGCCCGCAGCCTCACGCTTTGCCTTGCGCTCGGCATTGAGCTCGGCATCGCTCTCGCGCACCAGTTTGATAATCGCCGCGCAGGCCTCCTCGCCCACCAAGTCGCGAGCACGCACCGTCAGGCGCGTCGCCTCCTGCTTGTCGCCGTCGCTTGCAGCATCGGTCGCGCACATAATCAGGCAGATGGCAATCTCGGCCGAAGGCGAGGTCGGCACGCCTTGCAGGGCCAGTTCACCCATCACGTGGTCGTCGCTCTCATCAGCGGCATCCGGATAGGTGGTATGGATCTTGTTGAGCAGGCGCGTCGTATGCGCATCGTTGGGCGCCAGGCGCAGCGCCAGACGCGCGCAGCCCACGGCAGCCGAAACGTTCTCGGTCTCGGGCTCCAAGAAGTACTGACCTAGATTGGCGTAAGCGCGGGCGGCGCACTTGCCATCGCTTGCACGCTCCAGCACCGAGAACGAGAGCGATGCCCATTCCTGCTTGTCCTCGAGTGCGCGGAACAGCTCGGCCAAATCCAAGCGATAGTTGCAGTTCATGGGGTCCCAACGCACAGCCTGCATCAGGGCATTACGAGCGCTCACATAATCCTGCTGGCGAATGTAGGCAAACGCCATGTCAGAGTACAGGCGGTCAAACGGCACCTCGACCTGCACGAGCTCGCGCGGATCCTTCTCCACGCGGCGATAGGCCAAGCGCTCAAACTTGCTATCGAAGCTAAAGTATTGACGCTTCTCCTCCGTCTTGCACTCAGCATCAATATACTCCTCGGCGAGCTCCACCAGACGCTCCAGCAGCGGCGTCGCCGTAGCCAAGTCGCCCTGCGCCAGATAGTTCTCGGCATACGTGATGTCTTGCAAGCTGATGGGCAGATCCATGGCTACTCCTCGATCTGAGCGAAACACGGCAGGCGCCGTATATACGGTCAATACACAAAACCCGGGTCTCTTACGAGGCCCGGGCGTTCAATTTTGGTAGCCCGTACCAGATTCGAACTGGTGATCTCCGCCTTGAGAGGGCGGCGTCCTAAACCGCTAGACGAACGGGCCATATGTAGCAAACGCAATGGCTGGGATGGAGGGAGTCGAACCCCCATTGACGGAACCAGAATCCGCTGTCCTGCCATTAGACGACATCCCAATGACTGCATCGCTGCGCTCGGCTGTGCCTTTGCGCAAGAAAGAAATATACGGGAAGTCTCGCCGTGACGCAAGCCCCAATTTTGACTTTTTTGAAATTCAGTCAAATTGGCCTAATTTAGTCCAACCCGTGAAGGACCTGTGAAGCCGACCGCTGTACACGAAGGGCAAAACGCCACGAGCGGTAGCCGTCAACCGTTGGCAGATTCTACCGTGAAAACGATAGCACCAGGCAACACAATCGAAGTATCAATGATCGCGTAGATATCGAGGCGCCATGGACGAAGAGCTTGATTACCTATGGGAGACCCTGGGCCTTGAGATCACTGCCGGCCTTTGGCCCGAACGGGACAAAATCCATCCCACACTGCGCCCCGCCATTACTGTGGTGCAGGCAAAATACCGCCGTGCATCCTTTTTGATCATGCGGGTGTCATGGCACGCGGGACTCCCCGACCTTAAGCGAATCCAGGCAAGCCTCGTCGAGTTGTCCGGTATGCCGACCGTCATATCCGAGGCACACCTGGAGCAGCGCCAGCGTGAGCGACTGCAACAGCAGCGGATTCCCTTTATCTGCCCTGGCGTTCAGGCATATCTGCCCTTTATGGACGAGGAGTACTGGAGCGGCAAGCCCAACAAACACGTAAAGGTCTACGATCCGCACGAATGGGCACAGCTGGCGGACTGACTGGGGCAGGCCCGCCGGCGGAAAGTGCGTCCCAGATTTCAAGCTCAAACTGGTCCCTACTTTCCCGTCGAGCCCTCAACCGGAAACCGTGTCCCGCAATCGAAGCTCAGAATGGGACGTGCTTTCCGCAACCGGCCACTTTGGGAAAGTGCATCCCATTCTGGAAGCGAATTCCGGGTCGCACTTTCCGCAGCCGCTACAGCAACGCCTCGGCCCAAGCCGATTCCCTAAAGCCGGGAATCGCAAAGTCGTCGCCCACCAGCAGCGGACGCTTGACCAGCATGCCGTCGGTCGCCAGCAGCTCGTAGCACTCCCGATCCGTCATGCCCGCATCCAGACGCGCCTTCAGGCCCAGCTCTCGATATTTCATGCCCGACGAATTAAAGAAGCGCCGCACCGGCAGCCCCGAATGAGCAATCCAGGTCGCAAGCTCATCAGCCGTAGGATTGTCCAAAACGATATCGCGGTCGATATACTCAACCCCATGTTCATCCAGCCATGCCTTGGCCTTCTTACAGGTCGAGCACTTGGGATATTCAACAAACAGTACGGTCATGGGAATCCTCCGAATATAGATCGGCCAACGCAGGCACACGCCACACGAGGCGCCTTCGTATGATGGGCCAATTGTAGCCCACGGGTCACACGCTAAACGAACCGTACCCCGAATCCGCGTTTGATGAACGGCAGCAGCTCCATTGCCTCGGGCGTGATATGGCCCGCAACGTTCATGCGCTCGTCACCGGGAAGATCAACCCGCGCAATCTCAAGCTCGCCTTCGTAGCGCCCATATCCGCTATTGCTCACAGCGATCGACCCCGCCTTCCGCGGCAGGCCGGCTCCGGCATCCGTCGGCACGGAATCCGGCTTAAACTTCGTACGTGACTCCTGAGACCTAAAGATGAGGACGCTCGAGTCGGGCCGGTCGTGATGAATCTGCCCGCGCACATAGGCATAACCGGGCTCAAGCTCGCATTGCAGGTCCACGTATCCGGCGGAAACTTGAGCAAACTGCGCCCAGCCCGCATCGGAAAGATCGGGGTCGCCGACCAACACAATGCCGCAATCGGCGCCATGTGCAAGCTCAAGCATATTGAGAGCAACCTTTGACGCGCGACCGCGCTGCGCCTCGACCGTCGGCAGTCCCTCGAATACCGGCCCGCGAACGTTAGCATCACCCGGCACAAAAGCCATGATTTCGAATCCAAGCGCCGCAAGACGAAGATTCGTCCGAGCAACATCTTCAAGAGCTAAACCGGTATAAGGCTTGGGGTAAAAATTGTGGCAGGCGGCAAAACGAGTCACATCGGCACCGGCCTCACGCCACGATGCGATTTCATCAGAACTCACCGTCGATGCATTGACCACAATGCGAAATACACCGGACAGCTCCGCGACCCGCTGGGCGCTAAAGCCATAGTCCAAACGAAGGTATTCCAACCCCAGATCGCGCAGGTCCTCAATGCGCTCAAGCCCGAGCAAATCGCACGTGCGAGGCCCCACATCGGCAATGAGCGCAATGCCGCGGGCGGAAAGCAGCGACAGCACATGACGGACCTTATCGGCATACGCCGCTCCCCCATCCTCGGGAATATGCAGCGAGGTGAACGCATAGCGCGCACCCGCCGCGGCACCACGCTCAATCGTCCGCTCAATATCCTGCAGAGGGCTGGAAAGATAAATCGAAATACCCGTTTTCACGCTTCAACGCTCCTTTAAAAAAGGCCGGCGGAGCAGTTAGCCCCGCCGGCACAACCATATCATCAAGAAATCTGCCGCGCGCCGCGAACCCTGAGCAACACGGCTCGCGATATCAAACTACTCGCCAAAGAACTCGTTGATCTTCTGCTCGTCGACGCCAAAGAACCACGTCAGGACAAAGCCGGCGGCATAGGCAAGCAGCATAGCGGCAACGTAGCCGAGCTGCTGGCCAGGAACGACGATCAGCAGGCCAAACAGACCGGAAACGCCCTGAGAAACCGTGCCGATGTGAAGCAGCGCCGCGAGCGCGCCGCCAAACCCGGCACCCAGGCAGGCCGTCACAAACGGACGAACGAGCGGCAGCGTAACAGCATACATCAGAGGCTCGCCCACACCCAGGATTCCAACGGGAATGGACTCTGCGACGTACTTCTTGAGCTTGGCGTTCTTGGTCTTAAAGTACAGCGCCAAACCGGCACCGACCTGGCCGCCGCCAGCCATCATAAGGATGGGAAGCAGGTAATTGATGCCCTTGGTAGCTCCGTCGGGATCGTTGAGCATAGCGTGGATCGGCGTGAGCGCCTGATGCAGGCCGACGGACACCAGCGGCAAGAAGCCTGCCGACAGGATATAGCCGCCCAGGACGCCCAGTTTCTCGAAGATAAAGGTCAAAACGCTAAAGATGGCAGTCGTCAGCCATGCGCCAACCGGCTGGATGACGAGCATCAGAGCAAAGGCGCCGATGATGAGCACCAGCAGCGGGGACAAGAACGTGTCGAGTGCGTTGGGCATAACCTTGCGAATCTGACGCTCCATCCTGTCTCTTATACACATCTCCGAGCCCACGAGACAGGCAGAAATCTCGT
>URHU01000005.1:0-33215 GCA_900547715.1 uncultured Collinsella sp.
AGTAGCCACAGGGCAGCTCGGCCGTCGTGCCCGCGTTAAGGGCCACGGACACGGCACCAGCTTTGACAATTGCGCGGGCAAGTTTTGCCGTCAGCGCGGTCGTCATGTGCCCGTCGGCATTCATCCATTCGGCAGCCTCTGGCGCCGTCGATGCCGAACCATCAAGTCCAGCATCACGAAGCACGGGAAGAACGGCCTGGCGAACCGCGCCATTCACCCACGTTACGTCAGTTGCAATTTTTTGGCCAGCATCGGCATCGTCGACAACGGTCGCCGAAAAGATCTGGAACGCGTCATATCGAGTCGCGACTGTACCGTCCACCGTAATGGCACCGGTGCCGGCAGCATGAGCCGTCCCAGGGGCAATCGCGAAAGACAGAATAGCGACCGTAACTATCGTCGCCACGGCCAACAAGCGGCGCCAAAGCCTACTCACGGCGACCACCTCGATCTTGATCGCGATGGCGACGAGCATACATCCATGTCGCAGCAAAACACAGCATCGAAGCGCCGGCCAGATACGTCATAGTCAAGCCAGCACCGCCCGCCTCAGGAAGCGTGGTTGAGTACCTGTTGGTAAAAGTCGGCGGGGTCGGGGTGTCGGTATCGTCATAGGTGACGACAGTGTTGAGTTTCCCTTCGCCGTTAGTCACAACAACCTTAACCTTGTGCACGGTCGTGTCGTAGGTGATGTGGTCCTTGACGTTGTTCTCGTCGGCACCCTCGGGAATGACCTCGGAGATGGTGTACTCATAGATCCCCGTCTTGGTGTAATCCAAGACAAAGTTAATATCACCATCCGCACCGTTCCTGATGGTTTGGAGAACCCTACCGGTCTTCTTGTCCTTGAGCACAAACCCGAACTGGCTTTCTTGCAAGGTCGAGCCTTTGAGCATCTTGGTGGCAGAAATTGTAGCTTGACCGCTATAGGGCGCATCACAGACCGTGATGTCGGTGCTCGCCGTTGGGGTGTCAATGTCGACGCCCTTTGCCCTCAGCTCTTCTGCCTTAGCAAGGGCCTTCTGATAGTCGTCCTCATTGTTGCCTTTGAGCAGAATCCACACCGGTTTAGAGATAACGTTGTATCCGCTCGGCGCCTTGGTCTCCTCAAGGCAATACAACTTGTAGGCTTCCATCTTTTGCGTAGCATTGCCGAACTTTACCGTGCCCTTTTCGTCTGTTTCAGCACTCCGGATCCGCGTTTTCGCAGAATCGAGGCCGGAATCCAAGGCCTTATCCATATTGACCTCATAGAGTGTGAACTCAGCACCGGGCAGTTTTTTTGTGATATCGCTCTCGTCGACCTTGGTAATCGTTACGCCGTAACCGCTACCACCAGCCGAACCGGACACCTTTTGAATAACCCAGTCTTTTGAATGGACCGTATCACCGTCGTAGACACCCGTAAGCGACGCTTTGTTGCTCAGAGAAACCGTTTCCCCTTCGTTACCCGCAGGAATGACCTCATACTCAACTTTGAGATATTCCTTATCGGGCACGCGGAGCGTCATCTTTGTGCACGCCGCGCCGTTTTCATCTTCAATGGTCCTAGCGGAAACGGGGCATTCGTCAGAGCCAAGCAACTTCCAGCCTGTCCCATCGTATTGGGACACATTGACCGAATCCGTCACCAGCGTGCACTTCGCGTCCATAATGTCGAAGAGCTCGAGATAGTCACTGTCGCTCTTAAGGTTGACTGCCGATTCGTTAACCAAGATGGTGTACTTGATACGGTTGCTGCTAGCGACCTGATCTCCGGTCTTTTGCAGTACGTTGTTCTTAATGGTGACGGTTCCACTACCGGAGTCGAACTTCTTGTTCCCCGACTCGGCACTGGCTGAGTTGATGAACTTCACCTCGTTCTTAGAGGTATCGAGCTCACCGCGCTTGACCGCCGTCTGATACGTAAGTTCGGCGTAACCATCATAGTTGCCGAGCGCCGTCGTGGGGATGGAGAAGGTAACGGTGCCTTTGTCATCACTGACGTTCGCAAGGGGTAGGCTGTCGGCGACGGTCTTCTTTCGCTGGGCGGTACCGTTATACGCTTTCTGGTCATACGGATTCTGAAACAGCGAGTATTTAGCAGACCCCGGCACATAGCTCATACCGCTCGGTAGTGTGTCCACAACGTTCAGCGGTTGGTTATCAAGCTTGCCGGCGCCGTAACACTCTCCGCTTGGCGTCTTGCCTCTGTTGGCATAAACCGTCCAGTCAACGATCCACGCGCCCTTCTCCTTAGATCCGTCGATTTTGCTCCAGTCGAAATCCCCCTTCCAAGAAACTGCAGTCTTCGACGAAGGCTTCTCGACCCCAGGAGTCGAGTTTGCATCGACATAGTAATAGATATATTCCGTGAAATACTTAGTACCGCTTACTTCCACTGATGCAAAATTGGAGTACCAGCCAGGAAGCGCATCGGATTTTGTCTTATAAGTAATTACCGCATCCGGGTTATCTTTGAGCGCACCCTTCACCCTATCGCTTATCCGAATGAACAGGTTGAAGTTTTTCTTGGTTCCAAACGACGTTGAATCACTGCCGCCTTCGAACCACCAATCGACGCCCTTCTCCAAAGGGACATCGCCGATTTTAATAGAATAGCTGTCGACGTCTGGGCCGATATTTTGGTTCCAGGCCGTCTGAAACGTATCGTAAACCTTGACCTCTGATGGATTCATTGCATTAACAATGGAACCCAGTGCTATCCGAAGCTCCCAGGTTGCCTGACCTGTTGTCGCCGCATCAGAGTCATTCACAAGTCTCTTTTTAATCTGCGTCCCCACCAACTTCGGCGTAAACGTGCCGCTGTCCGTGCCGGAAACGGAATTGTCGCGCGAGATACTCGCACTGTTGCTCACCGTGTCATATGAGTCTTGTTCTTTCATTTGGGTGTGATAAACAATGCGATAGGGCTGGTACTTATCCGCATCAGATAGACCTGAGAACGAATAGCTAAACGTTTTACCAGTGGGGCTATCGAGATCGCCACGGGCAATCTCGTCTTCCCCGTAGAGCCCCCTATAGACGATGTAATTACCCGTATACGTCTGCTTGTCGTCCAGCGTATCGGTAAATGTATAGCCATTCATGTCGGTTTTGATATCACCGTTGTTGAGCGTGACCGTCCAGGTGATATCGGACGGCGTTCCGGTGCCATCGCTCTTGTTGATCATGTCATAGCGGAAATCATTTGCTAAACCTGGCTTTTCCAATCCACCTCTACGGTCTCCGCCCCATGTCCAGCTGGCATTGTTTTTTGAATCGTCGAGTTGGTTAATCCAAACTTTGTTGCCCACGGATACATCCGGGTTCATCACCGAATCATAGGTAATCGTATGAGTCCCTTTGGACAAGTTATCCAGGCTCAAAGTCGCGGTCTGACCCTGAATGCTCGGCTGTTGCTCGAGCGTCTCGCCGTTCAACTTAAACGACCCAGGCACAAACAAAAAATTCCCACCAAGCACATCAGTGAGTTGGACATTGTGAGCATAGGACTGGACCTCGAGATTGAGAGTCCAAGTTACTTTTCCCTCGCCGCCGGATTGAGAGAACTGTCCCGTTTTCGTTCCCGTCACATCGCCATCTTTTGTCACAATGTCGATTTCGCCCTTTCCAGGAAAATTGACTTTCGTTGTGTCGCCGGAGCCAACATTCTCGTCTGTCAGTTTGAATGAAAAATCAACACCAACATGAACTTCGGACGGATTCGAATTAATCCAGTTTTGGTCGAAAGTGAAAATCAGCTTATTGTTCTCGCACTTCCAAGTGCCAGCCTCTTTGCCCGAGCCGTCATAAAGCGGCCCGCCTTCATCCTTCAATAACTTAACATTGCTCGGAAGAGAGTACTCCGCAACATTTTGCGCCGCACTCGGGTTATGGTCCGGCCTAAAGTTCGCGCTAAACGAACCGTAGAGCGTGTCGGTCGAAAGCACGGTAGTATTACTCAAAGGCACTTTACGGTTCTCGACAATGGTATACAGCTCAACCGTAACGTCCGCCGTATTCTCATCAATCACAATCGGCGTTGGTGCGCTCACATCCTCGGCGCGCACGGGGGCTGCACCGTGAAAAACTGCGGCGGTGAGGCTAATTAAAATGAAGACCAGGGTCGCCATACCCAGCGACCGTGAGCGGTGTGCGTTCATAGTTGTCCCTTAATTCCTACAACACAGTGTGGAATACGGCGAATCGTCGGATCGAACACAAGCCTCACCATCAACGAGAACCTACCTAGCGCATTGCAAGAACCCATTGGGGAACACCTTCTAAGACGGTTCGTCTATGCCACAATGCATAAAATATAATATAGATACCAGTCATGTAAACCGCAGGTCAAGAGGTCTTTTAATTTAATACCAGTTGATATTTACCTGTTAACAGTTTTGCATCATACCGACTATATTCAGTGGAATTATGTATATGTTTAAACAACTTAACTTTGACCGGAAAGCCGCTCGGAGGGATAACCGCCCCAGCTGTGGTGCAAACGAACCTGTCCACTGCACAAAAAGGGCGCCGACCGCGATGGTCGACGCCCTTTCTTGTTAGTCGCTATAAAGCCCAGCGCTTATTTGTTGACCTGGCCGGCGCGAACGGCAGCCTTCTTGCGGTCGGTGGCGTTGAGCAGACGCTTGCGCAGGCGGATGTTCTTGGGAGTGATCTCGACCAGCTCGTCGTCGGCGATGTACTCCAGCGCCTCCTCCAGCGAGAAGGTGCGGGGCGGCACCAGCTGAACGGAGATATCGGAGGTCGAGGAGCGCTGGTTGCCCAGGTTCTTGGTACGGGCGATATTGACGACCATGTCGCCAGCCTTGCTGCGCTCGCCCACGATCATGCCCTCGTAGCACTCGGTGCCTGGCTCAACAAACAGCTGACCGCGCTCCTGCAGCGTACCCAGGGCATAGGCAACGGCCTTCTCGGTGGTCATAGAGATCATTGCGCCGTTCTGGCGGTTGCCGATCTCGCCGGCATAGGGGCCGTACTCCAGGAAGGTGTGGTAGAACACGCCCTCGCCGTGGGTGACGTTCATGATGCGGTTCTTAAGACCCATGATGCCGCGGGTCGGAATCTTAAACTCGAGGTGCGTCACGATGCCCGAGGTATCCATGCTCGTCATGATGCCGCCGGAGGTGCCGAAGACCTCAACGACCTTGCCCGAGTACTCGTCCGGGCACTCGACGACGGCCTGCTCGACGGGCTCCATCTTGTTGCCGTTCTCGTCCTTCTTAAACAGAACGCGGGGACGGCCGACCTGGAACTCAAAGCCCTCGCGGCGCATGGACTCCATCAGAACGGACAGGTGCAGAATGCCGCGGCCCGAGACCTCGACGCCGCTCTTGTCCTCGAGTTCCTCGATCTTCATGGTCACGTTGTTCTCGGCCTCGTTGAACAGGCGCTCCTTGAGCTGACGGGCGCCCACGATGTCGCCGTCGCGGCCGACAAGCGGGGAGGTCGAAGCCTCAAAGACGATGGACAGGGTCGGCGGGTCGATCTCGATGGGCTCGAGCTCGACAGGGTTCTCGGGATCGGTGTAGACATCGCCGATATCGG
Source organism: uncultured Collinsella sp. (assembly GCA_900547715.1). Classification (GTDB taxonomy): domain Bacteria; phylum Actinomycetota; class Coriobacteriia; order Coriobacteriales; family Coriobacteriaceae; genus Collinsella. The sequence goes on from URHU01000005.1 coordinate 5,551, forward strand.
TGCGGTCGATACCCACGACAGCGGCGATGTCGCCGGCGCCGACTTCCTGGCACTCGGTACGGCCCAGGTAGTCGAAGGTAAAGAGCTGCTTGACGGTGGCGGTAGCGCTGGAGCCGTCGTTCTTGACAACCAGGATCTGGTCGCCCTGGTGGATGGCGCCAGAGTACACGCGGCCGATACCGATGCGGCCGACGAAGTTGGAGTGGTCGATGGTCACGCACTGCATGGCCAGCGGGGCGTTCTCGTCAACCTCGGGCGCGGGCATGTCGTCGATAATCATATCGAGCAGCGGGTACATGTCCATGTTGCCGTCGTTGGGGTCAAGACGGGCAAAGCCGTTCATGGCGCTGGCGTAGACCACGTGCTCCATGGCGAACTCAAGCTGGTCGTCGGTGGCGCCCAGGTCGGCCATGAGGTCCAGGCAGTCGTTGTAGGCCTTCTCGGGGTTGGCGCCCGGACGGTCGATCTTGTTGATGACGATCATGATCTTAAGGCCGGTGTCGATAGCGTGACGCAGCACGAAGCGGGTCTGGGGCATGGGGCCCTCAAAGGCGTCGACCAGCAGCAGGGCGCCGTCGGCCATACGCAGCACGCGCTCGACTTCGCCGCCAAAGTCGGCGTGGCCCGGGGTGTCGATGACGTTGATCTTAACGTCCTTGTACTCGATAGAGATGTTCTTGGCGAGAATCGTAATGCCGCGCTCGCGCTCCTGGTCGTTGGAATCCAGGACGCGGTCCTCGACCTGCTGGTTGGCACGGAAGGCGTCCGTGGCACGCAGGAGCTTGTCGACCATCGTCGTCTTGCCGTGGTCGACGTGGGCGATGATGGCGATGTTCCTCAGATTGTCTACGCGCATGTAGTTCCCCTATCTTCTATCCATATACAAACGGCACGCGTATGCGGCCCGCCCAGCGATACAACGCTCAGCGGGAATATTGAGCCTTTTACCGAAAACTCGTTTATTTTAGCGATTTTAGATGAGAGGGGTTTCCTCACCTGCAGGTTCAGGGTCGCTCCACATAAAACCATCGCCGGCGCCCATGCCCTCATACAGCACATATGCCGAAAAACCGCTCTCGAGCGTAGTCTCAAAGAAGCTCACGAGCAGAGCATCGTGATAGCCGCCGTCAATCTCGACGCAGCCGGTGTAGCCGATGGCATAGCGAGCGATACGGCCCAGGCCCTCGTCCTTAAGACCCATCTTGTGCTCGGAGATAAAGTTGGTGGCCGCCTCCAGGCATGCCTCTTCGCCATCCTCATCGAGCGCCGCCAGATAACGGTTGGAAGCGGCGTCCTCAATTGCCACGACCACGCCAGGGTTTTCACCGGCGGCAAGGTCGTCCAAGAACGCGCCGATCAGATCGCACACCATGGCGTCGAGCTCGGCGGAGACGTTACCGGCGTCCTGCATATCCTGTGCCATCTTTAGACCTTCCCATCGAGTCTGGCATCGTTACAGTTCTTGTGCCTCGGCGGCGATCTTAGCGGCAGCGTCGCGGGCGCGCATCATATCCATCGCGCGCTTGTCGAGTACCTTGATCTGACTGGTCAGCATGACCGCATCGACCACACCCCAGATCACGAGGCCCGTAGAGATCGAAAACCCAAGCGCACCAACTGTACCACGAAGGCGCGAGCAGATTGCCGCGACAAGGGCGGAGACGACAACCATCTTGATAAACGAGCCGCGGCGTTCGCGAAGCGTGCGGGCCTGCGTCACATAGGCAATGCGAGCCGCCTCAGAAGCCTCCGAGCGCATCTGGGCCTCGCGCGCAATGGCTGCCGCCTCAGCCGACATTCTGCCGGCCATCAGCGAACACTCCGCAACCCTGCCGCTCCGCATTTAGAAATCATCAGGGGAGAGCGTATGGACGAACTCGTCGAACTTCTCGAACTCCTGCTCGTCGTCGACTTCCTCGGCGTGGGTAGAAACAGTGCCCAGGCGATTCATGATGTCATCCTCCACAAACATGGGAGCATTGCTGCGCACGGCAAGGGCAATGGCATCACTGGGGCGGGCGTCGATCTTGCGCTCCTCGCCATCGGCCAGCACGACGATCGTCGCGTAAAACACCGGCGGCTCGGCGCGGACGATCTCGATGCGCTCGAGTTTGGCGCCCAGGGCGCCAACAGTATCGAGCAACAGGTCGTGGGTAATCGGGCGCTCGGCGCGGCCGCTATCGATACCGCGGCTGATGGCAGCAGCTTCAAACGAACCAGTCTGAATGGAAAGGGAACGCAGTGGCGCGGGCGAGTCCGATTTACTGCTGCGCTCACGAAGCACGATAAGCGATGGCACGGGACCGGCGGCCATGACGATGGTCTCTATGTCGACACGAACCATGGAACACCTCCGGTACGTAGCGGTTAACACGCGGCAGCTCCACCGCATTGAATAGCTATACTACCCAATCTTTCGCACAGCACACAAAACCAAAATGAGATTTATCGCAGACAAGAAAAAAGCCCCGAGGCAACGCCCCAGGGCTCTTCACAGTTTTGATGGTGGACCTGACAAGATTCGAACTTGTGACCTCCCGGTTATCAGCCGGACGCTCTAACCAACTGAGCTACAGGTCCATCGCGCAAGGGATATATTAGACGAGTCGTTACGCGCGCGTCAACAACTTTTTTGAAAATCTTTGAGGGGTGTCGCCCCCGGCTGCCCGGCGGCATGCGAAGTCGCCTGCTCGGACAGTCCTGCTCGCACGGAGAGCACATTAAGTGCTCTCCTGCTCGTGCGGAACTCGCGATCGACTTCGCATGCCGCCGGGCAGCCGGGGGCGACGTGGGGTTCAAAGGTTTTCAAAAAAGCGGTCGGCGCGCAGTGCGCCGACCGCCGATATATGGGGTCTGATGATTTTTACCAGCTAGAGCCTCTTACTCGTCTAGGAGATCTTCTGGCATGTCGTTGCCATCGCCTAGATCGACTGGGGCTTCTTCGGGGGCAGAACCGTCTTCTGTTGCTTCGCCTTCGGGCTTCTCTTTGGCTGCCGTCATGCGGGCTACGGCGCATACGCGGTCGTTGTCGTCGACGGTCATCATCTTGACGCCCTGGGTGGCACGGCCGGTCTGGCTGATCTCGTCGGTCTTGACGCGAATGACCGTCGCGCCCTCCGTCACGATGAACAGCTCGTGCTGTGGGCCCACCGTCTTCATGGCCGCGAGGTTACCCTTACGCTCGGTCATTTGGATGGTGTAGACGCCCTGACCGCCGCGATTCTGCTCCGGATAGTCCGCGACCGGCGTGCGCTTGCCGTAGCCGCGCTCGGTGATGACGAACAGATCGCCGTTGCCGTTAGTGACTTCCATGCCCAGAACGCTCACACCGTCCTTCAGACCGATACCGCGAACGCCGCTGGTGTCGCGGCCGGTGGCGCGCACCTGCTCCTCGGAGAACATGATCGCCTTGCCCGCGGTGGTGGCCAGGATAATCTTGTCACCCTCGCGCACGCGGCGCACGTTCAGCAGTGCGTCGTCGTCGCGCAGGTTGATGGCAATGAGTCCATCACGGCGACTACGATCGTAAGCGCTCATCACGGTCTTCTTGACCATGCCACTCTTGGTGGCAAACATCAGGTACTCGTCGGCCGGGAAATCGCGGCAGCTGATGACGCTCGCGATCTTCTCGCCCTCCTCGAAGGGCAGCAGGTTGACGATCGCGGTACCGCGCGCCTGGCGCGTACCCACCGGCAGCTCGTGCACCTTCAGGCGATAGACCTTGCCCTTGCTCGAGAAGAACAGCACGTACTCGTGCGTGGACGCGATGAACATCTCATCGATAACGTCGTCCTCTTTGAGATTGACGCCCGACACGCCCTTGCCACCGCGCTTCTGGGCACGGTAGGCAGCCACCGGGATACGTTTAACGTAGCCGGTGTGGGTGATGGTCACGACCATATCCTCGTCGGCGATGAGGTCCTCGACATCCAGGTCCTTCTCAACCTGGCTGATCTCGGTGCGGCGTTTGTCGCCAAACTTCTTGGAGATCTCGCGCATCTCTTCTTTGATGACGCCCAGGATCTTCTCCTCATGCGCCAGCAAGTCCTCGTAGTAGGCGATGGCGCGGCGCAGGCCGTCCAACTCTTCTTGAATCTTGTCGCGCTCCAGGCCGGTCAGACGGCGCAGCTTCATCTCGAGGATGGCCGTGGTCTGCTCGGGCGTAAAGCCAAAGCGCTCGATCAGGCGGCTGCTGGCCTCGGAGTCGGTCTGCGAGGAGCGGATGATGCCAATGACCTCGTCGATATGGTCGAGAGCCATCAAGTAGCCCTCAAGGATATGCGCGCGGGCCTGGGCCTTCTTAAGGTCAAAACGGGTGCGGCGGGTGACGACGTCGACCTGGTGGTCGATGTAGTGCTGCAGCATCTCGCGCAGGCTCAGGCATTTGGGAACGCCGTTGACGAGCGCCAGGTTGTTGGCGCCAAAGGTCGTCTGCAGCGAGGTGTACTTATACAGGTTGTTGAGCACGACCTGCGGAATGACGCCCTTCTTGAGCTCGATGACCAGACGGATGCCCTTCTGGTTGGACTCATCGCGCATATCCGAGATGCCCTCAATGCGCTTGTCGTTGACGAGCTGGGCGATCTTCTCCTGCAGGGTGCCCTTGTTGACCATGTAGGGAATCTCGGTAAAGACCAGGCGGCTGCGGCCGGTCTTGGTGGACTCCACATGCGCCTTGGCACGCACGGTAATGGAGCCGCGGCCGGTCTCGTAGCTCTGCTTAATGCCGGCGCTGCCCATGATGATGGCGCCGGTGGGGAAGTCCGGACCGGGCATGATCTGCATGAGCTCGTCGACGGTGGCGTCGGGGTCGTCAATCAGGTAGCAGGTGGCCTCGATCGCCTCGGTGAGGTTATGCGGGGCGATGTTGGTGGCCATGCCGACGGCGATGCCCTGACTGCCGTTGACCAGCAGGTTGGGGAAGCGCGCAGGCAGCGCCACGGGCTCGGCGAGCGATTCGTCGTAGTTGGGCTGCCAGTCGACGGTATCCTTCTGCAAGTCACGCAACAGTTCCATGGCGGGCTTTGCCAGGCGGCTCTCGGTGTAACGCATGGCCGCCGCGCCGTCGCCGTCGATGTTGCCGAAGTTGCCGTGACCGTCGATGAGCGGCGTGCGCATGGAGAACCACTGCGCCAGGCGGACCATGGCCTCATAGACCGCGGAATCGCCGTGCGGGTGGTACTTACCGATAACTTCGCCGACCGTCCAGGCCGACTTCTTGTGCGGTCGGTTGGGGTAGATGCCGCTCTCGTTCATCGCGTACAGGATGCGGCGGTGCACCGGCTTTAAGCCGTCGCGCACGTCCGGCAGGGCGCGCGCCGTGATGACCGACATCGAATACTCGATGAACGACTGCTTCATCTCGCGGCCAAACTCCGAAATCTGGAGCTGGCCGCCGTTGATATCCTCGCCGGCCGAGGCGCCGCGATCGACTTCGCCAAAGCTCTCCTCGAGCTCGGCGTCGTCGTCTTCTTCCTCATCATCATCGGCATCGGGGTTATAGGCGTCCGGATCGCCGTCCTCGCCCTGCTCAGCACGGGCAAGCAGGCGCTTCAGATCATCGGGCATACCGGCATCGCCGGCCTCGTCCATACCCTCGTTATTGTTGATATCGTCTGCCACGTTACCTCCTCTTAAGCGTCAAGGAATCGTGCATCATGTGCATGCTTCTCGATGTACTCGCGGCGATAGCCGACCTCGGAACCCATCAGCTCGCGCACGGCGCGGTCCGCCACCACGGCGTCCTCGATCGACACGCGCTGCAGAATGCGGGTCTTGGGGTCCATCGTCGTCGAGGCAAGCTGCTTGGGGTCCATCTCGCCCAGGCCCTTGTAGCGCTGGACGGTATAGCCCTTGCGCTTTTTGGTGATCTTGCCGTCCTTGGCCTTGCCGTCCTCGTCGTTATCGTCGGGGTTCAGGCCCAGGCTCTGGATGGTGTCACGCAGGATCTCGTCTTCGGGCTGGCGGCCGTTGGGATACACGTAGTGGATCTTGTTGCGCACCTTAATGCCAAAGATGGGCGGGCAGGCAACATAGACGTAGCCGGCATCGATCAGCGGACGCATGTACTTGTAGAAGAACGTCAGCAGCAGGATGCGGATATGCGCACCGTCGACGTCTGCATCGGTCATGATGATGATCTTGTGGTAGCGCGCCTTGGTGATATCGAAATCGCCGCCGTCGCCGGCACTCGTCGTGACGCCGCAGCCGATCGCGGTAATCAGCGACTGGATGGTGTCACTCGAGAACGCGCGATGGTCACCAACGCGCTCGACGTTCAAAATCTTGCCGCGCAGGGGCAGAATCGCCTGGATGTCTCGGCGACGGCCGTCCTTGGCCGAACCGCCTGCCGAGTCGCCCTCTACGATGAAGAGCTCGGTCAGCTCGGCATCGCGCACCGAGCAGTCAGCGAGCTTACCGGGCAGGGACGCCGTCTCGAGCAGGCTCTTGCGGCGGGTCGCCTCGCGCGCCTTGCGGGCGGCATTGCGCGCCTTGCAGGCCTGCTGCGCCTTCTTGACGATCTCGCGAGCGGGCTTAGGGTGCTCCTCGAGGTAATCGGCAAGGCCGTCGGTCACAATCTTGAGCGTGAGCGCTCGCATATAGGAGCTGCCGAGCTTTGCCTTGGTCTGGCCCTCAAACTGCGGATCGGGCAGCTTGACCGAGATAACGGCCGAAAGGCCCTCGCGCACATCGTCGCCGGTCAGGTTGGCGTCTTTTTCCTTGAGCAGGTTCTGCTTGCGCGCGTAATCGTTGATCACGCGGGTGAGCGCGGTACGGAAGCCCTCAAGGTGCATGCCGCCCTCGGGGGTGTAGATGTCGTTGGCAAACGACATGACGTTCTCGCCGTAGCCGCTATTCCACTGCAGGGAAACCTCGACCTCGCCCATCTTGGCCACAGGCGCGTCCGGGTCCGATTTGCCCTCGATGTAGATGGGCTCCTTAAAGGCCTCGGGGACGTCCTTGCCCTCGTTGAGAAACTTGACGAAGTCGATGATGCCGCCCTCGTAGCAAAACTCCTCCACGTGGGGAGTCGCTTCGCGCTCGTCGGTCAGCACGATTTTGAGGTTCTTATTGAGGAACGCCGTCTCCTGCAGACGGTTATGCAGCGTATCGAAATCGTAGATGCAGGTCTCGAAGATCTCATCGTCGGGCCAGAAGGTGACGGTGGTGCCCGTCGAATCCGAGGTGCCCACGACCTCCATCTTCTTGACGGTCTTGCCGCGCGAGAACTCCATCTCGTAGGTGTTGCCATCGCGACGAACCTGAACGACCACGCGCTTGGACAGTGCGTTGACGACGGAGATGCCCACACCGTGCAAGCCACCCGAGACCTTATAGGCCGAGTTATCGAACTTACCGCCGGCGTGCAAGATCGTCATGACGACCTCGAGCGTCGGGATCTTTTTAACAGGGTGCTCGTCGACGGGGATGCCACGCCCGTTGTCGACGACCGTGATGGAGTTGTCGGCGTGGACCGTCACCTGGATCTCGGTGCAGAAACCGGCCATGGCCTCGTCGACGGAGTTGTCAACGATCTCCCACACCAGGTGATGCAGACCGCTGGCGCTCGTCGAGCCGATATACATGCCCGGGCGCTTACGAACGGCCTCGAGACCTTCGAGAATCTTAATCTCGCCGCCATCGTAATCGTTTTCGTTTGCCACACGTCCTCCTTCAGTCAAGAAAATGTGTACAGCCTTACTAGTTTATCGTAAAAAAATACCCTCGGGAACGAGGGTATTTGGCTCTACAAGGCCACCAGATGCGATTTAAGGCTCTTTTTTACTTTGCACGCCCTTGGCCCACTCGGCACTGGCTCTCATGGCATTCTCGAGGGCCTCGCGCAGTTTTTGGTCTTCGATGGGCGCCACTTGGCGCTCAATCTCGGTGCGCTCGGCCTCACTTAGGTCGGCGTGCGGGGCCGGCGGGCGCTCGGTCGTCGCCGGGCGCAGGCGCTCCTTGGCGGCGGGCGGCGTGTGACCGGGTGCGGTGGTTTTGAACACCAGGCCGTCCACATGCGCACCGGCGCGCTCCATGCGCGCGCGGATGATCTCACGCAACAGCGTCATTTCCTGCGTCCACGAGGGCGAATCGAGATATACCAGCAGCTCATTGGACTCGGGCAGGTAGCGCAGACCCGTCACATGCCGCCCCTCGCGCGTGCCCGAGCACACCGCGTTCCACGCGCGATAGACCGCGCGCGACTCCTCGGCAGCTTCCATCTGCGCACGGCGCTCAGGCGTCGCCGACGCCAGGATGCGCTGGCGCTCTGCGTTCAAAAACCCACTGAAGGCGACCGTCTCGCTCTCGCGCTCGTAATTAGCACGTCTCACCCATGCTCACCACCTTGGCTCGATCAAGCAGGTCATCGGTAAAGTATCCCAGGTTGGTCGTGGTTATGACCGTTTGGATATCATCGCCGATCAGCCGCAGAAAAGCACCGCGGCGCTCGCCGTCGAGCTCGCTCATCACGTCGTCCAGAAGCAACAGCGGAGCAGTACCCAGAACATCGCGAGCCACGGCCACCTCGGCCACCTTCCAGGACAGTACCAACGTTCGCTGCTGTCCTTGGCTGGCAAATGAACGGGCGGAGCGACCCGCAACGGTAAACTCAATCTCGTCGCGATGCGGTCCCACCAACGTCACGCCGCGGCGAATTTCCTCGTCGGCGTGCCCATCAAGGGCAGCCAGCATGCGCTCGTACGCCCAGCCCTTCAGCTCTTCGCGATCCTCGACCTGGGGCAAATCCCCCAGCGTGGATGCATAGGACACGTTGGCGGCTTCACCGGACGCCACTTGCCCGTAGGCAGTACGCACATGGCCCGCCAGCCGGTCGAGCAGGGCCAACCGGTGCACGAGCAGAGCCGCGCCCGCGCGGGCAATCGAATCGTTCCACGCGCCGAGCATCTCGCGGCAGCACCAGGTTTCCTTGAGCAAGGCGTTGCGCTGGGTCACGCAGCGACCATAGGTGCTCGCAAGATCGGCATAGCGTGCGCTCAGTTGCATGCCAAAGTCGTCGAGGGCGGCGCGGCGCACACTGGCGCCTCGCTTAACCATGTCCAGATGGTCGGGGCAAAACAGCACGCTCGGCAGAACCCCGCGCACACCGGCGGCAGAGCATCTCTTGCCGTTGCGGCTAAACGAGCGTTTACCGTCCTCCGCACTCAATCCCATATCAAGTACGCGGCCGTCGCCCTCGAGCCTCAGCTCGATCTTGCACGAGCCCACGCCATCATGGACGAGCTCGGCTGCGGTCGGATGCCTAAACGAGGCGCCGCTCGTCAGCAGCTGCAGCGCCTCTATGAGATTGGTCTTTCCCGCCGCGTTGGGTCCCGCAAGTATCGTCACGCCCTCGTCCAGGGCAAGACGATAGCTCTCGAAACTGCGGTAGTGCGCGACGGAAAGATCGCGGGCGAACATGGTCATGGCGCAGCGCTAGATGCGAACCGGCATGACCAGGTACAGGTAGTTGATCTTGTCGTAGGACTTGAAGATGCCCGCCTGCGAGTAGCTCTTGAGCTCCAGCGTGATCTCCTTCTCCTTGGACAGGGCATTGAGGCAGCCGAAGATGTAGTGGTAGTTGAAGGCGATGGTACCCGACTCGCCCTCGGCCTCGACATCGATCGTCTCCTGCGCAAGGTCCTGGTCATTGGAGATGGAGGACAGGCCCATCTGCCCGTTCTCGACATCGATCTCGAACTTGACGGCGGGGTTGGCGCTCGCGATAACGGCCACGCGCTTGAGGGCGGCGTTAAAGGCGGCGACGTCGATCTTGACGCTCGTCACGCACGAATCGGGGATGAGCTGCTTGTAGTTGGGGTACACGCCCTCGATGCGACGCGACACGTAGGTGGTGTTGCCGGCCTCAAAGACGACCTGGGTGTCGGTAGCCCCGATCATGATGGTCGCCTGGCTGGCCATGATGTTCAGCGCGTCGTTAAAGGCGTCAGCCGGAACGTTGAGCTCAAAGGAACCCTCGAGGGTCGAGGTCTCAACCTGCGTATCGCACACGGCCAAACGGAAGGAATCGGTCGCCACCAGGCGCACGGTGTTGTTCTCGACCTTCATGTGCACGCCACCCAGGATGGGGCGGGCCTTGTCGGTCGAGGTGACGCGCCACACGCGGCCGACCATCTCGGACAAGATATCGGTCGGCAGTTCCACGGCGCTCTCGATGGCATAGGCCGGAAACTCGGGGAAGTCATTAGCATCAAGCGTGTTCAGGCGGAAAGAGCTCTTCTCGCAACCAATCAGCACCTGGCGCTCGGACAGCTCAAAGGTGACCGGGGCATCGGGGAGGGTCTTGGTGATATTGGAGAGCATCTTACAGGGGATAACCATCTCGCCCTCTTCTTCGACATGCGCCGCGATGCGATGACGGATCGAGATGGTGTAGTTAGAGGTCTGGAATTCCAAGATGCCGTCTTGGGCCTTAACGAGCACGCCCGACAGGATGGGGAGGGTGGATGCCGAAGCGACACCCTTCATAACGACGCCGATGGCTTGTGTAAGCGAGCTCTGGCTGACGGTGAACTTCATCTTTTAATACCTTTCTATAGATATAAATATCTTAATAATAGTAATAGCACTGACGAAACTGTTGATTACTCCCAAAGACGCAGGTCAGACCCAAAAAGAGAATCGACAGCAACCTGTGTGCAACAGGGGTGGTTTTCCACGTTCAAAACCTGCGCAAAACTTTTCATCACCGCGGGTTGGGTTTTAGACACCTTATGCCCGTGGTTTCGACAAGTTTTCAACAGGTGTCTCTATTTCCCTACGAGCGCAGTGTAATTTTATCGCGCAGCGACTTGAGGTCTTCGGTGACGGTGCGGTCTTCCTGGATCATCTTCTGGACCTTTTTGTAGCTCGTGCTGACGGTCGAGTGGTTGCGGTTGCCAAATTCGGCGCCCACCGCCGTGGTCGTCATCTCGCACATCTCGATGGCCAGATAGATGGCGATATGGCGTGCTTTGGCGATATTGGCGTTGCGACGCGGGCCGATGAGCTCCTCGTGTGTCACGCCGTACTGCTCTTCGATGACGGACTGAACCGTCTGGACGTTGATCTTTTTGGCCGATGTGTCGAAGTACTGGCTGGCGATGGCGTCGATATCGTCAAAGGTGAGCTCTCCGCCCTCGCGCTCGCGGTCGCCCGCCTCGCCGGCGCAGCGCTCGCAAAAGCTCTCGAGTTCGCGGATGTTGGTGCCCGAGACCTCGGCCATGTGTTTAAAGTGTTCGTCGGTCAGGTGCCCGCCGTCGCCCCCATAGGCCGCCAGCAGTGAGTCGTCGCCCGCCTCGGGAGCGGCGACGATGGTGTTCTCGTAATAGCGCTGCAAGATCTTGTATTTCATCTCGTAGCTGGGCTCTGCGACCAGGCAGAGCATTCCGGCGTTGAAGCGGCTGGTCAGACGCTCGTCCATGCTTAGGTCCTTGGGGGCGCGGTCTGCCGCGATGACGACCTTCTTGTTGTTGCGGATGAACTCGTCCATGAGCTGGAAAAAGTAGTCCACGCTCGCGCGCTTGCCGATGATGTTTTGGATGTCATCGATGATGAGCACGTCCACGCCGTGGTACGCCTGCATGATGGGGGCGTTGCTCTTCTTTTGACGGTCGAACTCGGTCATCAGGTCGTCCAGATATGCCTGGGAGTTGGCATACTTGACCTTGATCTCGGGCGACTTCTCGGCGAGCTCGTTTTTGATGGCAAGCAGCAGGTGCGTCTTGCCCAGGCCCGATTTGCCGTAGATGAACAGTGATGTGCATGTGCCGCGCTCGTCCGCGAGGGCGGCAAACTTGAGTGCCGAGCGATAGGCATGGCTGTTCTCGGGGCCGTAGACAAAGTTCTCAAAGGTAAATTTTGAGTTCGCGGCGAGCGGGGCTCCATCCGTATTCTGCTCGGCCGGCACGGTCGGTGCTGGCATGGGTGAAGCGGGGGCCGCAGCTTGCGTGGATTTAGTCGGCGCTCCGCCCTTCATCTGGTTCATCATGCGACGAAAATCGTCGGCCGAGAGCGTGTTCTTGATTGCAATGCCCGAATCCGCGCCCGCCGCTGCGTCGTGAGCGATGGGCATGTGCGTGACGGGTGCGTTCGTTGACGTCGCCGCCGCGCTCGTCAACGGTGCCATTGTTTCACGGGAAACATCGCTGTGCTGGTGCTCGATTGTCGGCACATCGCCTGCGGAGGCCGGCACCGCCGGGGAAGCAGCGGGAGCCGTGGCGGGCGCCGTGGCGGCAGCGGATTCCGTCGCGGCGCCTTGCGGTGCCACGATGTCGAGAGCAATCGGTGCAAAGGCGATTTCTTCCAGATAGGCCTCAATAGTCGGCTGATGCTTTTTGAGCTGCGCGATGGCAAAGCGCGAGGGGGCCTCGATCGTGAGCGTATCTTCGGTCAGGCTTATGGCGTGCGATTGCCCCAGCATGTTGATGAGGCGTGCATCTTGGCCGTCGCGCTGGCAAAAGGCGATGGCGTCCCCCAGGATGATGCTTGCTTCCTCGTCCACTGTCTCTCCCGTTCTTTAGCTCTGAGCTCGCACGCGAGCGGCGCCGAGTTCGGTCAGATGGTATTTCTGGCCATGCTTGATGACCAAGCCAGCCTGCGCCAAGTCATTGAGCGTGCGTGACCAAGTGGGGGCCGAGTTTCCAAACGCCCTCGCCAGATCGGTTGCACCGCACGCTTGATTTTGCGCCAAATAGCCCAGTGCGGCGTTGCCGCGATCGCTTACGAACACGTCCGGTTGTGGCTGCGCATACTGATTTGCTGCATTAGGATACATCATTTGAGCTGCTGGTTGTTGAGAACTCTGCATCGGTGGCATTTGCTGTTGAAAACTTTGAGGCCACTGTTGGTAAGGCTGCGGAGGCATCTGCTGGGCCCAGGGGTTGTACTGCTGCTGCGGCATCTGCTGGTACGGCTGCTGATACCCCTGCTGGTACTGCTGCGGGAACTGCTGGCCGTACCCCAGCGGCGGCATCTGCTGATATGGATATCCCTGTTGGTACGGCTGATAGCCCATTTGCTGGCCACCCGGTGCGCCCGTCGCCTGCTGCATTGCTGCTGCATCCTGATCCGCCAGCGGCACGGCCTCTGGCATGTTTGGCGGCATCGACATCGATGTCGCCTGGGGCTCTTGTGTGGGAAGCATTCCGGGCTGCTGCATCTGCCTCACGGGGGGCCGCATCTGCTGCGTTGCCATGGGCTGCTGCGCAAAAGCTCCCGGCAGGGGATATGTGGGCTGATCCGTCTCGGGCCGCACGGCAGCACCGCGTCCGCCGGCACGCTCGATTTCCTGCACTCGTTTAGGGTTCAGGCTTACCGTAACCACGGTGCCGTTGCCCATGTTGTCCTCGATGGATACGGCACCGCCGGCGTTTTCCAAATACTCCTGCACCATGGGAAACCCTGCTCCGGTTCCACGGATATAGCGCTTCATCTTGCTGTTTGCGCTGGTAACGCCAAAGTCGAAAGCGCGTTCCTTGTCGTCGATGCCGGGTCCTTGATCAGCAAAGCGGATGGTGTCTCCGCCGTCCAGAATCGAGATGATGGGCTCGGCAAAGTGCGCGTGGATAAAGTTTTCGACAATCTCGCGGATGACCATGAGCGAGATATGGCCACCTTGTTCTTTCATGCACTGGTAGACGGTGTTGGTCGTCTCTTCCAAATACGTGCGGACATCTTGCGGATCAATGACGATCACACGCGGTGTCGACAGCATGTCGTCATAGACGGCGATGCGCGCGGCGTACATGGCTTTTGGCGCCTGCGTGGTCGTCTGCTCTCCTTCCGCATGCTCTTCGCGCACGCCGGTGATGTGTTCGTTGTCGGGTGCCGGGTCTCCGGAATCGACCATGGTGTAAAAGTCGTCAGACATGCCGCTCGCAATCTTTCAAAAGGTTTCGAACAAATAGTAGCTCACCGTGCAATGTTTCTCATCTTTCGACAACTTTCCAAAACCTGTTGAAAACTTTGGAAAACGGGCGAAAAGTTCTCAACATTGCCAACATGACCTGTTGAAAACTCGATGAAATATCGTGAAAAGTTGCCATGCACCGCTAAATCGAGCTTGGCTTATGGGGGAACCGTGTGAACTGCGCAACCTTTTACCTTTGATTTCTTGACATTTGAACATTGATTTCCCTACAATCTTCAAGCTCACGTGTCTATATCTGCGTCCGCGTCCCCGCGGACACTCGAAATGCAGCAGGAGGAACTTAAGATGAAGCGTACGTATCAGCCTAATAAGCGTAAGCGTGCCAAGACCCATGGCTTCCGTGCCCGTATGGCCACTAAGGGTGGTCGTGCCGTGCTCGCCCGTCGTCGTGCCAAGGGCCGCAAGCGTCTCACTGTCTAGCAGCGATACACACATCTCGCATGAAGACTATTAAGTCTCGGCAAGATTTCGAGCATGTGTTCAGTCAGGGGCGTCGTTTCAATCACCCTCTGATTCGAATGACCATATGTGAATCGGTTGGCGAAGGCGACTCCGGAAGGGTCGCCTTCGTTGGTGCTAAACGGCTCGGTTGTGCTGTCGTGCGCAACCGTTCTAAGCGTGTGATGCGCGAGGCCGCCCGCAGCTGCGGATTTCCCGTTGCGGGTTATGACATCATCTTGTTCGCAACTCCCAAGACGAGGGTTTCCTCGCCGCAGGAGATGGACAAGGCGTTGCGTTCGCTTATGAAACGCGCCGGCGTTGCCGGGGAGGAGCGATGAGCAATCACGTTTTGCGACGTGTTGCCATCGCTCCTATTCGCATATATCAACAGGTTATTTCGCCCTTATTGCCTGACGCCTGCATTTATTACCCAACGTGCTCGCAATACGCCGTCCAGGCGATTGAGAAGTACGGTGTTTTGAGAGGCTGCTGGCTTGCCGTGAGGCGCATCGCTCGCTGCAATCCCCTGCACGTCGGCGGTTATGACCCTGTGCCCTAGCGGGCACTCGCTATCGGAGGAAAACTTACATGTGGGATTGGATCGTTAACATCCTTTTCGAGCTGCTCAAGCTCATCCAGACCTTTGCGGTCGACTGGGGCCTGTCCATCATCATCCTGGTGGTCATCATCCGTCTGCTGCTGACGCCGCTTATGCTCAAGTCGACCAAGTCGACGGCTCGCATGCAGGTGCTGCAGCCCAAGATGCTCGAGATCCAGGAGCGCTATGCCGACGATCCCCAGCGTCAGGCCGAGGAGATGCAGAAGTTCTACAGCGAGAACAAGTTCAACCCGATGGCTGGTTGTTTGCCGCTGTTGATCCAGATGCCTGTCCTGTTCGCCCTGTTTACGTTGCTGCGCAACCTGCCGCAGTACTTTAACGACGGCACGTTCTCGTTCTTCAACATCCTGCCCGACCTGACCACCACGCCGAGCGCTTCCTTTGCCGATGGCTTTATGGTCGCGCTGCCTGCGCTGGTCTGCCTGATTCTGTTCGCCGTCCTGACCCTGATTCCGCAGCTCTATATGTCGCGCAACCAGACCGGCCAGCAGGCTCAGAGCATGCGTATGATGGCTGTTGTCATGACGGTCATGATGCTTTGGATGGGCTGGAGCCTTCCCGTTGGTGTTCTGCTGTACTACGACGTCTCGTCTGCTTGGCAGGTTATTCAGCAGATTTTTGTGACGCAGAAGGTTATCGAGAAGGCCAAGGCCGATGAGGAGGAGCGTCTTAAGAACGCGCCGCTGCAGGTTGAGGTCACTCGTCGAGAGAAGAAGCCGCGACCGCACAAGAAGAAGTAGTGGGATATCAATCTTATTTAGGTACCTAACTTTTGGAGTACGTTATGTCTGAAGAGATCATCGAGGATATGCTTGAGGGGGTTGCCCCGCAGGTCGCGGGCGATTATCCCGAGATTGCACAGCGCTACAAGGCTGGTGAAGAGCTGACCGATGAGGAGCTCGACACCATTGCCGATGTTGCGATTTCCATCCTGCGTTCCATCCTTTCGCACTTCGATGCCGCCAACTCTCCTATCGATGAGTATGAGGGTGACGAGGGTGAGCTGATTCTGGATGTAACGGCTCCCGATCTTGCTGTTCTCATTGGCCGTCATGGTCGCACCCTTGATGCCCTTCAGGTTATGTTCTCTTTGCTGGTGAGCCGCAAGCTTGGCTTTAGGTATCCGGTTGTAGTGGACGTCGAGGGATACAAGAGCCGCCGTCAGGACAAGGTTGCCTCCATGGCTCAGTCTGCTGCCGAGCGCGCCATCCGCACTCACAAGAGTGTATCGCTTCCGCCTATGAATGCCTACGAGCGCCGACTGGTTCACATTGCACTTCGTGGCAATGATGCGGTCGATACTCATTCTGAGGGTTCTGACCCTGATCGCCATGTAGTGATTGTTGCTCGATAATCTACTCGAGCTTATGCTAAGGGGACGTGGTTTCCACGTCCCCTTTTTTTGTCAAAAGTTCTCGATACACTGATTTTTGTCAGAAAGGAGCTTTCGTTGTTAGTACTTACTGATCAGCAGGCTGACGAGATGTTGTGTCGTCTAACTTCCTATTGCAAAGAGTATTCCTTGAGCGTAACTGATGTTGAGCTGAGGAAATGTATTCAGCATTTGGATTTGGTTCTGGAAATAAATAAGACAACCAATCTCACCCGTATTCTTAACGTAGAAGATGCTGCAGTACTTCATATCCTTGACTCACTTGTTTTGCTCCCTTATATCAATAAGGCTCCTGAGGGAGCTTTGCTCGATATGGGAACAGGTGCGGGCTTCCCTGGTATTCCATTAACTATAACCACGCATCGTAAAGCAACTTATATTGACTCTGTTGGCAAGAAGGTTGATGCAGTCAATTCCTTTGTCCATGCTCTTGGATTGAAACATGCTCATGCGGTCCATGATCGTCTTGAAGAATATGCTCGAAGCCATAAGAAGCAGTTCTCTGTCGTAACCGCCCGCGCACTGGCCCCTTTACCGATTCTTGTTGAGTATGCGGCTCCGTACCTGAAGGATGGAGGGCTATTTGTTATCACCAAGGGCAATCCTTCGGATGAGGAGCTTGCTTCCGGCACGTCAGCAGCAAAGATTTGCGGCTTCACTTTGCTTCTGAATGACGCTATCGATTTGCCTGAGGGCCTGGGCCACAGGGAGTTCATTGTTCTTAAGAAGAGTCATCCAGCATCCGTTTCATTGCCTCGTGCAAATGGCATGGCCAAGAAGAATCCGCTTGCCTAGATGTTTCACGTGAAACATAATGGATACTAACAACTTGCAGTGTTTCACGTGAAACATGGCGGTTGATAACGAATCGGAATGTTTCACGTGAAACATCCTCCGTTTGACAGCTTTAATACACACCAGGAGGGACCGTGGGATTTCGCGACGTTAAGCGTTCTAAGAGCGCAAAAGACACGCGTATTATTGCAATCATCAATCAAAAAGGGGGCGTCGGTAAGTCAACGACGGCTGTAAACCTTGCAGCAGCACTGGGTGAGCAGGGTCGTAAGACGCTGATTGTCGATTTTGATCCGCAAGGAAACAGCACTAGCGGATTTGGAATTGAAAAAGAAGACCTTGACCACTGCATTTATGATGCATTATTGAATGATGTGCCGGCAGAATCACTTGTTCTTGATACAAATTGTAAAAAGGTATTCGTTATTCCGGCTACAATTCAGCTTGCAGGCGCGGAAATTGAGCTCGTAAGCGCAATCGCTCGTGAAACTCGCCTCAAAGATTTGCTTGAGCCGATTCAGGACGAGTTCGATTTTATTTTCATTGACTGTCCCCCCTCGCTCGGCCTGCTTACTATCAACGCCCTGACCGCAGCAGACAGCGTTTTGATTCCGATCCAATGCGAGTATTATGCACTCGAGGGCGTTACGAAGCTGCTTGAGTCAATGAAGATGGTCAAATCACGTCTGAACAAGGGCTTAGACACCTACGGTGTGCTTATGACCATGTATGACTCGCGTACTTCTCTATCGAATCAGGTTGTTGAGGAGGTTCAATCGTACTTTGGTGATAAGGCGTTTAAGACGCTGATCCCCCGTACGGTTAAAATCTCCGAAGCTCCGTCTTTTGGAGAACCGGTAATTACCTATGCACCTCAAAATAAGGGTGCAAAAGCGTATATGAACCTTGCAAAAGAGGTGATCAAGCGTGCCTAGTGTAAAGAAACGTGGCGGATTGGGACGTGGACTCAATGCTTTGGTCTCAGAGGCCGAGTATGAGACCGGTGGTTCGGCTACATCGGCTGCAAATACCGCATCTGAAACAAAACTACCTATTGAGGATATCGTTCCCAACCCAAATCAGCCCCGAATTCACTTTAACGAAACTGAACTTCGTGAGTTGAGCGAGTCAATTCAAGAACATGGCGTTTTGCAGCCGCTTTTGGTTCGCAAGCATGGAAACGGCTATGAGATCATCGCTGGTGAACGTCGTTACCAGGCGTCAAAACTTGCTGGTCTTGAGGAACTGCCTGTCATCATTAAGGATGTTAATGATGAAGAGATGCTAGCTCTTGCTCTTATCGAAAACCTTCAGCGTTCTGATCTAAATCCTGTCGAAGAGGCTAAGGGCTACCGCCAGCTTATCGATGCCAGCGGTATGACCCAGGAAGCATTGTCGAAGGCAGTAAGCAAGTCGCGCTCTGCAATTACAAACTCGCTGCGCCTTCTTGATCTTCCCGAAGTTGTTCAGCAGATGATTTTTGAGGGCAAACTTACTGCTGGTCATGCACGTGCGATTCTTGCAGTTCCCTATGAGGATGCTCGAATTCGACTTGCTGAGAAGGTTGTTACAGAGGGCCTTTCCGTAAGAGCGACAGAAAATCTTGCTCCGTTGTTTTCTGCCGGAGAGACACCTAAGACTCCGAGGCCTGCAACGCCTCAGTCTTTTAAAAAGGCTGCCCGCGTGCTTCGTCAGGTTTTTAATACCAACGTGCGTGTGAAGAGCTCGCGTGGAAAGAATAAGATTGAGATTGAGTTTAAAGACGAGGAAGAGCTCTCTCGTATTCTTGGCGAAATGATTCAGTTTGATCAAGGAGGCCAAGATGAGGAATAGAATTTTAACTGCGATTGCATTGGCGACGACTGTCGCGTCTGGTGCCTTTGCTGGCTATAAGATCGCGACAGACGATGAACTTCGAGGTCGTTTGCTTCGTAGTGCGCAAGATATTGTCGATACATCCAAGAAGAAAATGGATGTTATGACAGAAGATGTTGCAATGCGTACTGCTCAGGTAACGAAGAATCCCAAGATTAATCAGGGTTGGGTCAGCAACCAATGGGAAAATGTAGGCTATTAGGTACCTAACAATTACTTAGCATATTGTGATGGGTCCTTGTCTGATTCACGAGACAAGGACCCCTTATTTTGGCCGTAAAAATGGGACCAGTAGCAGCTGATTCAAAATTAAGGTCAATAAATGAAACGACCCCGGTTGCATATCCTGCAACCGGGGTCGTTCGATGTTTCACATGAAACGTTTTGGGGTGCGACTTCCCTATGCGTTCTTCTGAACTTTGAAGCGCTGCTTCAGCTGTCCGCAAGCGGCGTCAATATCGTTACCACGGGAGTTGCGAATCGTTGTCTCGATGCCACGGGACTCAAGGCGACGCTGAAGATCCTCAACCTTATGAATCGGCGACGGCTTGAGCGGGCTACCCTCGATGTCGTTAAGCTGAATGAGGTTAACGTGGCACAGCGTTCCCTCGCAGAAGTCGCAGAGCGCCTGCATTTCCGGATTCGTATCGTTGACGCCTTCGATCATGGCATACTCATAGGTTGGGCGGCGGCCGGTCTTCTCGGTGTAGAGCTGAAGCGCTTCGTGAAGGCGAAGCAGCGTGTACTTCTTAACACCGGGCATGAGCTTATTGCGCGTCGACTGGATGGCGGAATGCAGGGAAACGGCAAGCGTGAACTGCTCGGGGATGTCGGCAAATTTGCGAATACCGGGAATAACGCCACTGGTAGAGACGGTGAGGTGACGAGCGCCGATACCGATGCCATCGGGGTCGTTGAGGATTCGCAGCGCCTTGAGAACCTCGTCGTAGTTGGCAAACGGCTCGCCCTGGCCCATGAAGACAACGCTCGTGGCGCGCTCGCCAAAGTCGTTGGATACATGAAGTACCTGGTCGACGATCTCTTGAGCGGTCAGAGAGCGCTTGAGGCCGTTGAGACCGGTAGCGCAAAAGGCGCAGCCCATGCCACAGCCAGCTTGGGTGGAAACGCAGACGGAAAGCTTGTTACGACGGGGCATGCCGACAGTCTCGACGGAAACGCCGTCGTGGTACTCGAGCAAATACTTGCGAGAGCCATCTTTGGAAACCTGCTTGGTTAGTTCAGTCGGCGTGTCAAAGGCAAAAGCCTCTTTAAGCTGCTCGCGGAAAGCCTTAGGAAGGTTTGTCATATCGTCAAACGAACAAACGTTCTTCTCAAAGACCCATTCGATGAGCTGCTTCGCGCGGAAGGCTGGCTGGCCAAGTTCGGCCACGAGCTCGCGAATATCGTTTTGGCTCAAGTCGCGAATGTCCTGAGATTTAGTCCTGGGATTCATGGAAGCCTTTCGATTTTGGGGAAACGTAGAGGGTATCGCTACAATATGGTATCAGCTGCAGAAATTATAGAGGAGGAGTCTGCCCATGCCGGGTAAAAGCCTAGAGAACATGCACGTAGCGGTCTTGGCGGGTGGTCATTCCGCTGAGCGCGAGATCTCGCTCAATTCGGGAAAGAACGTCGTGGTTGCCTTGAAGGAGGCCGGCTACACTTCGGTGGAGCTGCTCGACACGGCCGCCGATGATTTTATGGTAACCATGGCGACCGGCGGCTTTGACGTGGCGTTTATCGCCATGCACGGTGCCGGCGGCGAGGATGGTGCCATGCAGGGCGCCATGGAGACCCTGGGTGTCCCCTACACGGCCTCGGGCGTGCTTGCCAGCGCCTGCGGTGCCGACAAGGAGGTCTCTAAGCTCTTGTACGCCAAGGCGGGCATCCCCATTGCCCCCGGCCTCGCGCTCGAGGTGGGCGATGAAGTCGATATCGATCATATCGTCGAGGTTTGTGGCGAGCGCTGCTTTGTGAAGCCGGCCGTCAACGGTTCCAGCTATGGCATTTCCCTGGTCCATGAGCCCTCCGAGCTGCCCGCGGCAATCGCCAAGGCGTTTGAGTACGGCGACAAAGTGCTGGTCGAGAAGTGCATCGAGGGTACCGAGATCACCGTCGGCGTGTACGGCGAGGACGACGTGCGCGCTCTGCCGATTGTCGAGATTCGTAAGCCCAAGGACTGCGAGTTCTACGATCTGGACGTGAAGTATGTCGACCCTACGGACATCCATCGCATTCCGGCGCAGATTTCACCCGAGAATTACATTCGCGCTCAGGAGCTTGCCTGCGCTGCTCACAAGGCCCTCGGTTGCCTGGGTATCTCGCGCAGCGACTTTATTGTGAGTGAGGACGGCCCCGTCATCCTCGAGACCAATACCATTCCCGGCATGACCGATACGTCGCTGTATCCGGATGAGATTCGCCACACCGACGACATGACGTTCCCGCAGGTCTGTGACAGCCTGATCCGTATGGGCCTTCGTCGAGCGGGCATTGCATGCTAATCGAGGACGCGGTTTCGTCAGGAACGCCGCAGTTTGTCATCGACTCCTATGCCACGCTTGCCGAACGCGCCAAAACGCAGTCCTTCGGCCTTATCGAGGAAGATGTAATTGTCCTCGATACCGAGACCACAGGTCTTTCGGTGCAGGACAACGAGCTGATCGAGATCTCGGCGGCCCGTCTTTCGGGCCGCGAGATCGTCGACCGCTTCGATACCTTCGTGCATCCCAAGCAGCTGATTCCCGCCGAGATTACCGAGCTCACGAGCATTACAAATGCCGATGTGGCAGATGCCCCGTCGGCCGTTGAGGCCGTCGCCGCTCTCGCCGATTTTGTCGGTGGTTGCCCGGTAATCGCACATAACGCCACGTTCGACCGCTCGTTTATCGAGTCGGTCAAAGGCGGCGTCAACGTGAGCGATATTTGGATCGATTCGCTGGCGCTGTCGCGCATCGCGCTTCCGCGCCTGGCCTCGCACAAGCTGTCTTTTATGGCCGATCTGTTTGGCTGTGACTCGGTATCACACCGTGCCAATGCCGACGTCGACGCCCTGTGTGGCGTATGGCGCGTGTTGCTCGTGGCACTCACCGACTTGCCCCAGGGCCTCATGGCGCGCCTAGCCGACATGCATCCGGACGTGTCTTGGTCCTATCGTCCAATCTTCTCATTCTTGGCGGGGCAGAACCCTGGTTCTATCTTCTCTCTCAGCGCCGCTCGTGCTGACGTTCTCAAGGCCGATCGCGCCGACGATCGGGTGGACGCCGACGAACTGCCGGTACTCAAGATGCCGAGTCGTGAGGAGATTGAGGCAGACTATGCGCCAGGTGGCCTGGTCAATCGCATGTATCCCACCTACGAGCCGCGTGATGAGCAGATCGCGATGGCGCTCGAGGTCCGCGATGCGCTGGTCACGGGCACTCATCGTGTAATTGAGGCGGGCACGGGCGTCGGCAAATCGATGGCCTATCTGGTGCCTTTTGCCGAGGCAGCACGCCGTAACAACATCACGGTTGGTATTGCGACCAAATCGAACAATCTTGCCGACCAGCTCATGTACCATGAGCTGCCAAAACTTGCCGAGCAACTGGACGGTGGTCTGTCATTTTGCGCTCTCAAGGGGTATGACCACTATCCGTGCCTGCGCAAGCTTGAGCGCATGAGCCGCGGCCAGGTCGAGATTACCACCAAGCGCGATCCGGCGGACACGCTCACGGCGGTCGCGGTCATTATGGCGTACGTCTGCCAATCAGCCGATGGCGACCTCGACTCACTTGGCATTCGGTGGCGCAGCGTCAACCGCCCCGACTTTACGACGGCCTCGCGCGAGTGTGTTCGTCGCCTCTGCCCGTTTTTCCCTGATAAATGTTTGGTCCACGCCGCTCGCCGTCGTGCGGCGCATGCCGATGTGGTGGTCACCAACCATTCCCTGCTGTTCCGCAACGTTGCGGCCGAGGGCAGGATTTTGCCTCCGATTCGTCATTGGGTAATCGACGAGGCCCATTCCATCGAGCGCGAGGCGCGCCGCCAGTGGGCGCGCGTGGTGTCGGCGGACGAGTCACGCGTTCTGTTTGAGTGCCTGGGTGGCTCGAGCACCGGCGCGCTAAGCCAGGTTTCCCGTGATTTGGCAACCTCCGAGGGCTCTACGCTCTATCTGGGCCTTACTGCCAAGGCGACGTCGACAGTTGCGCGCGCGAGCATGGCAATCGCCGACGTGTTCGATGGCGTTCGCGAGCTCGGCCGCCGTGCCCGTGGGGGTTATGACAATGCCAATCTATGGATTGGCCCCGAGCTGCGCGAATCTGACGACTGGCATGATTTCTTACCGTCGGCCTACACTGCCATCGACGCATTGGAACAAGCTGACAAGAGCGTCGACGCGCTGGTGCAAGCCGTCGCCGCCGACAAGCCCGAGGTTGTTGTTGACCTGGGTGATATCTCGCGCCGCCTGCACGAGCTGGCCGAGAACCTCAAACTCATCATTGATGGCGCCGATGAACACTACGTGTATTCGCTGCAGGTCAATCGCAGGTTGCGTGCCGGCGGAGAGTCGATGACCGCAGAGCGCATCGACATTGGTGAGGCCTTGGCAACCGAGTGGCTGCCCGAGGTTCACACGGCTATCTTTGCCTCGGCGACCATGACGGTGTCCAAAAGCTTTGAACACTTTAACCACGCGGTCGGCCTCGATCGCATCGGTGCTTCGACATCCTCATCGCTGCACTTGGATTCGAGCTACGACTTCGATTCGAACATGGCCGTAGTCGTTGCGGGCGATATCCCCGATCCGCGCGATCGTGAGAGCTATCTTACGGCGCTCGAGCGCGTGCTGGTCGACGCCCATCTTGCCATGGGCGGATCGGTGCTCACGCTGTTCACCAATCGGCGCGACATGGAAGACCTGTACGCCCGCGTTGAGCCCAAGATGGCCCGTGCGGGTCTGGAGCTCAACTGCCAGCAGCGCAACTCATCTCCTCGTCGCCTGCGCGACCGGTTTATCAACGAGCCGACCTCGTCGCTTTTTGCTCTTAAGGCCTTTTGGGAGGGATTCGACGCCAGCGGCGAGACGCTGCGCTGCGTCATCATTCCCAAGCTGCCGTTCTCGAGTCCCACGGACCCGCTCTCGTGCGAGCGCAACCTGCGCGAAGACCGCGCTTGGGCGCGCTATTCGCTGCCCGAGGCGGTGCTCGAGGTCAAGCAGGCGGCCGGCCGCCTTATCCGCTCGTCGACCGATTGCGGCGTGCTGATTCTGGCCGACCCGCGCCTGGTGACGAAGGGCTACGGAAAGAAGTTCTTAACGTCGCTGCCCACGAGCTCCTACCAGCGCATCGAATCGGCGCAGATCGGGCACTATCTGCAACTGTGGCGTGCACGCCACGAGCGGCGGCGCTAAAGCGGACAGACGAGGGTCTTTGCCATATCGCACAGACGCTTTGACAGGGCGGGGTCATCCAAGATGCGGATGGCTCCGCCCGCTGCGATTACCTGGCTCAGTAGCCAACGCTCGGAGCCATAATGCACGGTTACCGTTGCCATGTCTGCCCCGCTGCGCTCGATTAGGGTGATGCCGGCCCAGTCCAGATGCTCCGCCATATCGAATGGCATCAAGAGCTTTGCGCTACGCTGCGTCCGAGCAAGGGAATCGTGGAGGGATGTGACGTCCGGTGCATGAGGCACGACGGAGTCTTCCGTCAAGGCGAGTCCCTCGATTTTATCCATGCGATAGGTGCGCTGCTCATCGACCGCGATGTCCCAGGCAATCAGGTATGTTTGGTCGCCATTTGCCGTAATGCGCAAGGGGTCGACCAGACGCTCGCGTGACCGTGCATCGTTCATCGAGCGATACGAGATGCGGCAGCGAACGCCGTCCTGAATGGCGCAGCTCAGCTGCTGCCAGTGCGACCCGTGGTTGACGGTGTCAAGGACGCGCTGGTTATAGCCGAGCTCTTCGGGTAGAAGGGCATGTCGAATCCGAGCTGCCGTCTGCGGCTCGATCCCCAACGATTCAAGTTCATGGTTGAGCACAGCGCCCTCGGCGGCACTCAGGCGCAGCGGTAGCACACGCCCGGCGTCACCGGTGAGGACCACACGCTCGCCGCGGCATTCGCAGATGATGCGCGCGCCCGATTCTCGGTCCGCGAGCGTCGAGACGATCTCGAGAATCTCGTCGAGCGACATCCCCGTGATGCCAAAGCGACTGCAAATCTCGGTTCGTGTCATGCCGCTCTCGCCGGCGGCGTAGAGGGCCTCCATGATGTCGATGGCGCGCGAGAGTCTCTGCTCGCTGGTGAGTTTACGCACGGGCATACTCGTGCACCGTCCTTTCGATGAGGTGGTTCCACGCCTGCTTGAGCGATTTGGGGGCCATGGGCCTCATGCCGTCCATGGCGTGGGCCATGCAAAATGAGGCGGCGGCTTCAAGGTCGCGCACGTCAACGGTCCAGGTCCATCCTGCATCGGTGTGTGTGAGCTCACCTCGCCCACGCGTGAGGCCGTTGATCATATCGATCTGCGTCTGAGGGGCGAACGAGAACGTAGCTGCAACGGGCGGTCGGTCGGCAAAATCGAATTCAAAGAACAGATAGTCGTTGAGATTGAAGTCCGCGGGGATGGCGTAGGCCTTCGAAGGACGCCAAGCACGAACGATACGGTCACAGCGGAATGTCCTGATGTCGTCGGTGGCATTGTCGAGGCCGCAGAAATACGCCACGCCCTCGCGCTCGAACATGCCGTAGACGCGGACGGTACGCTCTTTCTGCTCGCCGCGTCCGTTCTGATATAAAAATCGCAGCGCACAACGCTCGGCAAAGGCGCTCCAAACCGCATCGACGGTGGGAGAGCGGCTGATCGGCGCCTCGTCTACCGTCGTCCTGCCGGTGAGATAGGCAATCTTGGAGCGAATATCGGCAAGCGGTGCGGCAAAAGTGGATGAGCCGGCCGCTAGTGTCTGGTCGATGGCGTTGAGCAGGATATCGGCGTCGTCTGCGGTAATGAGGCCGCCTGCCGCAAACGTGTGCTCGCGGTCGATTGTCCACGAGCTTTCCTCGGTCTCCTGCGCGCCGGCGGGGCGAACCTCCTTGATTAAGATGCCGCGTTCGAGCAGCTTGTCACGATCGCGTCGAAACTTGCGCTTATCCGAGTCGATATTGCCCGAGCCATATCCCAGGTCAGAATCCAAGACGATCTGCTCGGTCGTCAGCGGTTCGGGGGAGCTATTGAGCACAAAGAAAAGATTGAGGATGCGCTGAGCCGTTTTATCGAAACCGGGCTCCGAATTTCCCTTTTTAATTGTCTCGGTCGTGTCGCTTGCCGTCATAGAGTCCTCGCATGAGAAGGTGGTTTGCTGCCATGATTTTAGTCCGATATGGAGATTAGGCTATATCCTTGTCCGCTCGGGGCGTTAAGATGGCCCGAATTCGGTCGTTTGCGCCCGCTCGGGGTATACTTTCGACTATATACGGTTCTAATGTGCATGCATTGGGCCTATTTGTCGGATTATGGATGTGGAGCGCACATGGCGAACACCCAGAACTATATTAACCACCTGCTGCAGAACACCGGCATTACGCCGGCGTGCAGCGAAGAAGAGCGCTTGGCTGCCGAAGATATCGCTCAGATCTTCCGCAACCACGGCTTTGACCCCGAGGTTCAGGAGTTCAATGCCCCGGCGCCCAGTAGGTTGGCATTTGCCGTTACCGGTATTCTTGCGTTTGCCGGTGCCCTGCTGATGGGCATCGGCGGCGGTATCGGCTTGGTCGGGACCTTGCTGGCCATTGTCAGCGCCGTTCTTTACGTGCTCGAGCGCACGGGCCACCCCGTGGTTTCGCGCCTGGGCAAGACGGGCGTGAGCCAAAATGTCATCGCCTACCACAAGGCCTCGGGCCCGCTCGCGTCTCCGCGCAACCGCCCGGTGGTCGTTGTCGCACACTACGACTCTCCCCGTGCTGAGCTGCTCGCCCGCGAGCCCTATGCTTCGTATCGTGCGCTCATCGCCAAGCTGTTGCCTGTTGCCACGGTTGCCCCTGCTGCCGTTGCCATCCTGCGCATCCTGCCGCTCCCCGGCGCGCTCAAGGTTCTGCTGTGGATTGTCGCGATCCTCGCTTCCCTCGTTGCACTTGCCAACGCGGCAAACATCATCTCTAACCGCCACGTTCTTCCCTATACGTCCGGCGCGGTGTGCAACAAGTCTTCTGTCGCCGCTATGCTCGGCGTTATGGACAACGTTGCTCCCTTCCAGGGCGAAAACGAGTTTCCCGACGATGTTCCGTTCGATACCTATTTTGGGGAGCAGAAGCGTCGTGCCGAGGAAATGGCGCGCGCAGCGGCGGAATATGCCGCGGCCCAGCAGCAAAACGACTACGGCAACACCATCGAGTACGAAGAGCCTACCTACGCCGAGGACGAATTCGGTCAGCCGATTGCTCCCGACGCTCAGACCGAGCCCGAACAGGGTGAGGCTTTCGACGAGCAGATCGAGGGCTTTGAGGGTGCATCTGCCGACGAGACGCTGATCGGCGCTATCGTGCCCGAGGATCAGAATCAGGCTGTCCAGGCCGAAGAGTTCCTGTCTCTTATACACATCTCCGAGCCCACGAGACAGGCAGAAATCTCGT
>URHU01000006.1:0-32859 GCA_900547715.1 uncultured Collinsella sp.
CTACACGCGTAAGATCGTCGGCAGCGTCAGATGTGTATAAGAGACAGCATATGGAAAACGCCACCGCCGGAGGGGAGCTCGGCGGTGGCGTTGTTAAACGGTGCTGGGGCTCGGGGCCTTCGCGGGAGCTGCCATGTGCGCAGAGGCGTCTAAGAACGCTTGCGGCTCACCACGGCGCCTGCGGCGATAGCGGCTGTTCCCGCAAGGACGGTTGCCACGATGGCCGCACCCGAGGTGTCGCCGGTTGCCGCGAGCACGCCGGTAGTCTTGGCTTTCGTGGTTGAAGCCGCAACGGCCTTGGTCGGCTTTGAGCCCTCAGGCTTGGGGTTCTGCTTGGACTCCGCGGGCTTGCTTTCTGCGGGCTTGGTCTCGTCGGGCTTGGGGTCTTCCGGCTTGGCTACCTCGGGAGGTGCGATGGTCGTACTTTTGGCGACTGCTTTGATATAGAGGGAGTCGACCGTGGCGTCGCCCGTGCCGATGGCTTGGCCTGCCTCGTAGATGCCGTCACGGAGCTTGCGATAGTCAATGACCTTGCCGCCTTCGGGCGTCTGGATGGCGGCGTTCTCAATCTTGATGGTGCCGATTGTCTTGCCGTCAGCGCTCATGGCACGGGCAAAGATTGCCGCTGTATCTCCTTCGGCCGTTACCTTGCTGCGGATGATCGAGATGACTGCGGGTGTGACGCCCTCGCTGGTCTGGGCGATGATGCCGATGTTCTCGCCTTGGGGTTCGCGCCTCGTCTCGCCATCTTGGTTTTCGCTGTAGGGGATGGGGCCGTCGCCGTTCTCGACATAGCGGGCTATGGCCTTGACAACGGAGTCGCTGATGTAGATGTGGCCGCCCTTCTCGTTGGGTCGATCGTTTCTGGTGGAGAATGCAGCCGAAACCTCGCCTTCCGCACACGCGTCCACGGTGGAGCCGTTCTTGACGACGATGTCGTCCTGGTAGGTGAAGAGGGCGTTGGCGCCACCGTATCTGCCTTTACTTGCACGGACCGTCACGTTTGCATGATCGAGGGTGATGCCCTTGTGGGCATAGACGCCATATTCAACACCGTTTACGTTGAGGGAGGCGTTTGTGGCTGCGAGGCTGCCCTTGGCCTCGACGGCAGCGTCTTTCTCGGAGCTTGCCTTGACCTGGCTGCCGTCCGAGATGTTGATATTGCCGCCGCTCCAAAGGGCCTCACCATCGGCTGAGCTTGCCTCGACCGTCCCGCCACCCTTGATGGTGAGGTTCTTGTCGGCTCCAATACCCTTGTCCTTGGTAGCCCTGGCGGTGACGGCTCCGCTGTCGTCAATCGTGATATTGCCGTTTGCCCTGATGCCATCCGATGCGCCCGTGGCGTTGACGTTGCCCGAACCTTTGATAGCGAGATCACCTCCGGCATTGATGGCATCAAACCCAGTGCTCGTGGCGTTGACGGATCCGGCTCCGTCGATGTTGATATTACCCGTGGAGAGGATAGCGTCCTCAGTAGATGTCACGCTGAGCGTGCCGCCCTCGTCGCCTTGGATATTGAGCTCGGCATTCTCGTTAGTGCCATGAGAAACTTTGATGCTTTCGATCCATTCGGCAGTGACGATGTTGGTTCCCGAGTAATTCACGTTGAGCTTGCCTGCGGCCTGGATCTCGCCGCCGTTATAGTTGTTGAGCTTCAAGTCGTCGGCGCCGTCCCACGACCAGGTACCGGCCTCGTCGCTCGCCGCGGTGTTGTACTTGTTGCCGCCGACCTTGACCCATTCCGCTGCGAGCGAGACGCTCGGCATGAGCAGCGAGCTCACCGTGAGCGCGCACACGGCGCCCGCGACGATGCGGCGCGTCACGCGGCGCCAGCTGCCGTGCGCGAGTCCTATGCGACGGCGAACGTCGGGTTCGGCAACATGGGTTCCGGCGGTAGTGTCATTGCGTTTGGGGGTCGTGAACAAGGCTGCCATGGTTGCTCCCGTTCTCATAGGGCCTAT
The DNA here is from genome assembly GCA_900547715.1 of uncultured Collinsella sp. GTDB lineage: Bacteria > Actinomycetota > Coriobacteriia > Coriobacteriales > Coriobacteriaceae > Collinsella. The sequence goes on from URHU01000006.1 coordinate 1,962, forward strand.
ACGACTAGATTCAGCGTATCTGCTGGATGTTGCCGGCGGTAGTGCCGTTTGGAGGGCAAAATGGCCAAAATGGGGGAGAAATAGGCCGCACGCCGGCGCAGGGACCGGCGCTAAAAGAAAAGCGCGGGGCCGCATGGCGACTCCGCGCTTTATTGTTCAGCTTTTGCAGCCTTGCCCTTGCGCTACGAAGAAGTAGACGAGGAAGGCAAGGGCCGCGATCCACCCGTCCCGTGCGAAAAAGTGTTTACGAGCGCTTGCGGCTCACCACGGCGCCCGCGGCAATGGCGGCTGTTCCTGCAAGGGCGGCTGCCACGATGGCTGCGTTCGAGGCGTCGCCGGTTGCCGCGAGCTTGCCGGTGGTCTTGGCTCCCGTGGCTGCAACTGCAACGGTCTTGGTCGTCTTCGTGCCCTCGGACTTGGAACCCTCGGGCTTGGTCTCGCCGGGCTTCTCCTCGGGTTTGATCTCCTCGGGAGGCGCGATGACCGTGCTCTTGGCGACAGCTTCGTTATAGGGGGAGTCGACCGTGGCGTCGCCCGTGCCGATGGTTTGACCCGCCTCGTAGGAGATGCTGGGGCCGTACTCTTCCTTGTTGTAATAGTTAATGATCTTGCCGCCTGCAGGCGCCTGGATGGGAGCGCCTTCGATCTTGATGGTGCCTATCGCCTTGCCATCTTCGCTTATGGCAAGAGCGAAGATTGCCGCCGTGTCTCCCTCAGCCGTGAGCTTGCTGCGGACGATCGAGATACTCGCGGGCGTGATGCCCTCGTAGGTCTGGGCGAAGATACAGATGTTCAGACCCCTAGGCTCAGGGATGACTGCGCCGCTTTGGTCGTTGCTGTAGTGATCGGGGCCATCGCCACCGGTCTCGACATAGCGGGCTATAGCCTTAACAACGGAGTCGCTGATGTAGATGTGGCCGCCAGCGACGTTTGGCTGGTGGTTTCTGGTAGAGATTGCAACCGAGAATTTGCCTTCCGCGAACGCGTCCACGATGGAACCATTCTTGATGACGATGTCGCCCCCGTCAGTGATGAGGGCGATGGCCTGGCCGCCGCTCGCGCTTGTACGGACCGTCACGGTCGCGTGATCGAGCGTAACGCCCTTGTAGGCATAGACACCATATTCAACACCGCTTGCGTCAAGGGAGGCGTTCGTGACCGCGAGACTGCCCTCAGTGTCGACGGCAAGATCTCCCTCGGAGTTCGCCTTGACCTGGCTGCCGCCTGAGATGTTGATGCCGTCTTCAGCCCAAATCGCCGCTTCTTCTATCGAGCTTGCTTCTACCTTGCCACCGCCTTTGATGGTCAGGTCACTGCCTGCGGCGATGCCGTAGCCTTCGCCTCCTTTAGCGATCACTGTGCCAGAGGAATCGATGGTGGTCTTGCCCTTGGATTGGATACCTTCGGTATCGCCCGTTGCATTCACGGTGCCCGAGCCCGTGATAGAGAGGTCGCCCTTTGCCTCAATTCCGTCGGCAGTAGTACTTGTGGTGTTCACGGTGCCTGGGCCAGAAATGGAGAGGTCGCCTGTGGATTTAATTGCATCGGCCTCGGCTGTCACATTGAGCTCATCCGTGCTATTCGAGCTCGTTATGTTCAACTCTGCTTTCTGGCTAGTGCCATCCTGCGCTTTGATGGCGGCTCCGGTGTAATCGGGCTCGGTTTTCACGGTGTTCTTGCCCTCGTAGGCAATGTTGAGCTTGCCCGCGGCCTGGATTGCACCGCCGTTATAGCCGTTGAGCTTCATGTCATCGGCGCCATCCCATGACCAGGTGCCAGCCTCGTCACCCGCCGCGGTGCCAGCGTCATACCGGCTGCCGCCGACGTCCACCCACTCGGCCGCGAGCGAGACGCTCGGCATGAGCAGCGAGCTCACCGTAAGCGCGCATACGGCGCCTACAACGATGTGGCGCGTCACGCGGCGCCAGCTGCCGTGTGCGAGCAGCGTGCGACGGTGCACGTCGGGCTCGACAAAATGGGCTCCAGAGGTTTTGTCATTGCGCTTGGGGGTCGTGAACAAAGCGGCCATGGTTACTCCCATCCTCATAGTGCCTATGCGATTACATTCTGCATATCTGCAGGATGTAGCCGGCGGTAGTGCCGTTTGGAGGGCAAAATGTCCAAAACTTGGGAAGCAATACATCGCGCGTCCGTGCGTCGCCTGGCTTTAAAAGAAAAGCGCGGAGCCGCTCGATGCGACTCCGCGCTTTGGTGTTCTGCTTTGGCAGTTTTGCCGCTACGCTACAAAGAAGTAGACGAGGAAAGCGAAGGCTGCGATCCACATGAGCGGCTTGATCTTGGAGGCCTCGCCCTTAAAGAGCGCGACGATCACGTAGGCGATAAAGCCCAGGCCAATGCCGGCAGAGATGGAGTAGGTGAAGGGCACGCCGGCGACAATCATGAACGCCGGGAAACCCTGCGACACGTCGGACCAGTCGATCTCGGAGGCCTCGCTCATCATGAGGTAGCCGACGTAGACCAGAGCACCGCAGGTGGCGGCGCTGGAAACGATGGTGACGATGGGGGAGAAGAACGCGGCGAGAATGAACAGCACGCCGGTGGTGACGGAGGTGAGGCCCGTGCGCCCACCGTCGGCGGCGCCGGAAGTGGACTCGACGAAGGTGGTGATGGAGGAGACACCCATGAAACCGCCCACAGCAGCGGCGGCGGAGTCGACGATCAGGATCTCTTTGATATTCTCGACGTTGCCGTCGTCGGTGAGGAACTCGCCCTGCTTGGCCACGGCCATCGCGGTGCCCATGGTGTCGAAGAAGTCACTCATGAGCAGCGAGAACGAGATGACGAGGAGCGTGGGGTCGGTAAGGACCTTGACGATGGCGGGCACGCCGCCGGCGTCGGCGATGGGGCCACCGATGCTCGAGAAGTCGAGCGGGGCGATGATACCGGTCGGTGCCTGGGTCACACCTAGGGGGATACCGGCGATGACGGCGACGATGATGCCGATGAGCAGCGAGCCCGGCACGTTGCGGGAAGCCAGGGCAACCGTCACGACGATGGAGATGATGCCGACGATAAAGGTGGGGGAGGCGATGTCGCCCAGACCGACGAGCGTACCGGCGCCAGCGGTGATGATGCCGGCGTCGCACAGGCCGATCATGGCGATAAACAGGCCCAGACCCACCGAGATGGCGTGACGCAGGACCACGGGGATGGCGTCCATGATGGCCTCGCGCAGGCCACAAAGCACGAGCAGCAAGATGACGACGCCCTCAAGGAAGATGACGCTCATGGCCACGTGCCAGTCACCGCCGCAGACGGTGGTGGCGATTCCGGCGATCATCGCGTTGACGCCTAAGCCCGACGCGCAGGCGAGCGGGCGGTTGGCGAAGATGCCCATGCAGATGGTCATGATGCCGGCGCCCAGGCAGGTGGCGCAGGCGAGCGCTCCCGCATCGATGCCAGCGCCCGAGAGCACCGCGGGGTTGACGGCGATGATGTAGGCCATCGCCAGGAATGTTGTCAGTCCAGCGCGAAGTTCGGTCCCGATTGTGGACTTGCGCTCGCTGACGTGAAATAGTTCGTCCATGCATACCCTTTCCTTGTTCGGCCCCGAGTTTAGGCCGATTGACACGAACGCTCCCACTATAGCCCCTTTACGACGCTGTTGTTCCTCGCATGTTGATGTTCGGCGCTTTGTAGCAGACGGACGGTATTTTTCGCATGAAAATGTGAGGGTACCGTATACTTAAGCGGTTACAACGACCCCTATGGAGGAACGTATGATTAAAGAGCTTTGCCACGACGAGGCTATCCTGTCCCAACGTTGCGAGGTTGCGACCGTCGAGGACGAGTCGGTCGCACAGGACCTGATCGATACCATCAAGTCGCTCGACGATGCCGGCTGCCTTGCCGCTAACCAGATTGGCGTTACCAAGAAGGTTTGCGTCTATCTGGACGACGCCGGCGAGCCCCACGTGCTCTACAACCCCCGTCTGGTGTTTGGCCTGGGCGCCAGCAAGATGGAGGAGAGCTGCCTGACGCACGAGGAGGTCACCAAGTCCACGCGCTACATCAAGTGCAAGGTTGCCTTTGACCAGATCGTCGACGGCAAGATGCGCGAGCGCAAGCAGGACTTCGTCGGCTTTGAGGCACAGATGATCCAGCATATGATCGACCACTGTCTTGGAAAGTTGGTCTAAGGGGACCAAAGCACCGCACCTTGCCGCTCAATTGTCGCTCGCGTACCTTAAGTACGCTTCGCTCCTCTTTCGTGGCAATCTGCGGCACTTTGACCCCTTAGACGACCTGCGGGGTTAACTTGGTTGAGTTTATCCAGCTTGAATAGTCCGGGCGTGACATTGTTGTCATGTCCGGGCTTTTGTGTTTAGCGCCTTTTTGTTTGGAGACAATGAACTTAGCAGGAACGTAAAGCTAGGAGGCGCTATGTGTACGAGTATTCGATTTACCGATAATTCTGGTCACATGTATCTGGGCCGCAACCTCGACTGGAGCTTTGACTACGGCCAACAGGTTCGCGTGATGCCGCGCGGGTTCCACATTCCGTATTCGTTTATCGACGATGCGTCGGCGGCACACGCGGTAATCGGCATGTGTATCGATTACAAGAACTACCCTATGTTCTTCGATTGCGGCAACGATGCGGGCCTTGCTGTGGCGGGCCTCAATTTCCCGGGTTATGCCGAGTATGCCGAGGGGCCGGTTGATGGAAAGACCAATATCGCGGCCTATGAGTTTCCCCTGTGGGTGGCAGCGACGTTCTCGACGGTCGATGAGGTCGAGGCCGCGCTGCGCGACACGGTGATTGTTGCCAAATCTGCAGGAGAGGGGCTGGGCGTGTCGCTGCTCCATTGGATTATCGGCGACAGCCAGCGCAGCATCGTGGTCGAGATGATGGCTGATGGCCTGCATGTATACGACGATCCGGTCGACACCCTTGCCAACCAGCCGACCTTCCCGTGGCACATGGAAAACCTCCGCACCTATATCACCGCCACAAGCGATTTTCCGCAGACGGCGACGTGGCGTGGCGCCGAGCTCAAGCCCTATGGCGCGGGTGCCGGCATGCGCGGTATTCCGGGTGACTGCTATTCGCCGAGCCGTTTTGTAAAGGCGGCGTACCTCAATGCCAATTACCCGCAAAAGGAGAGCGAGACCGAAAACGTCGTCCGCATGTTCCGCTCGCTCGAGGGCGTGGTGATGATCGAGGGGGCGTCCAGGATGGGCGATGGCAAGTTCGAGAAGACTATCTACACCGGATGCTTTAGCGCGCGCACGGGCAATTATTACTACGCGATGTATGGGGATCCGTCGATTCGCTACGTGAGCCTGATGGATGCCGAGGGCGCGAGCCCCGATAGGCTCGTGGTTCCCGAGCCGCGTCGTTCGTAGCCGTTAGCTTTACTGCAATGCAAAGCGGCCCTGCGTCTCCCGTGAGATGCAGGGCCGCTGTCGTCGATTTGTGACGTCGCTAGAAGTTGGCGTCGTTGAGTTGTTCGCTCTCGAGGCCGTCGAGCTGTTGCTGTTCGGGCGTATCGGCGACGCTCTCGAGCAGCTCGGTGGGGTCGACGTTCATGTCCTTACCGGCTTCGTTGCCGTTGACCAGGTCGTCCGAGAAGATGTCGACTTCCATTTCCTCGGCCTCTTCGATCAGGATCTCGAGCGGCACCTGGGTGCGCACAAGTTTGACGGCTGGGCGCATGCGGGCAAACAGCGGCACGTACTCGATGATGATGGCCGAGTTCTCGAGACCGTACCAACGTGCCGGGCTTCCGCAGGCGCGGCGGACGGCGTACTTGATGGCCATGACGCGATGGTCGTTGCGGTTGATGTCCGTTTCGGGGGCAAGCATCTTGCGCAGCATGCAAAAACGGAAGTCGCCCACGTTGCCGCGTGTCTCGTAGATGGAGTAGGTGTGATGCTGCGGCGGCAACTCACCCGATGCCATCAGGTCGCCAACGATCTGGCGCAGGTAGGCGTTGATGCGCTGATTGACCTTAAAGCCCAGGTCCAAGCGCACGCGGAACAGGAAGTCTGTGCCAAAGGTCTCAACGGAATACTCGTGCGTATAGGGCTCGTCGGTAACGTGCACGTTGATGAACCAATATGCCTTGGCGCGCTTGGGGTGCTTGTCCAGGATGGAATAGAGCACGTCGCGGTCGAGCGTGAGCGGGTCGGGGCTGTTGGTGAGAAATACCAGATTGTCGGCGAGCACGGGGTAGGTCTCGTCGTTGCGCAGGCGGTTGAGCTGATCGATGTACTTGGAGACGGGCAGCAGAATCGTCTGCGTGCGCTCGATGGCGGTACCGCGACGCCACACATACATAAGGCCAAACAGCAGCGCGGCCAGGAAGATCATGACGTAGCCGCCGTCAAAGAACATGGTGAGGCACGAAGCGAAGAAGCACAGCTCAATGGCGCCAAAAAGCAGGGCAAAGACGCAAGCGCCCAGCTTGTGCTTGAGGATGCCGGCGATATAGCTCGTCAAAAGCGTCGTGGTCATGAGCATGGTCACGGTAATGGCGAGGCCGTAGGCGCTCTCCATGCGCTCGGAGTTTTGGAACAGCAGCACAATGAAGATGCAGCCGACCCACATGATGTTGTTGACAAGCGGAATATAGAGCTGGCCCTTGGTGTCGCTGGGGTAGTGGATGCGCAGGTGCGGCATAAGGTTGAGGCGCGTTGCCTCGGATACCAGCGAGAACGAGCCGGTGATGAGCGCCTGCGAGGCGATGATGGCCGCCACGGCCGAAAGCACGATGGCAAAGGGGCGCAGGGGCTCGGGGAGCATCATGTAGAACGGGTTGACGATGTCCATCGCGAGCATCTGGGGATTGGAATTGTTGGCAAGCAGCCAAGCGCCCTGACCCAGATAGTTAAAGATGAGGGCCGCCTTTACGAACGGCCAGGATGCGTAAATGTTAGCCTTGCCCACGTGACCCATGTCCGAGTAGAGGGCCTCGGCGCCGGTCGTCGACAGAAAGACAAAGCCGAGCACCATGATGCCCGAGTGGTTGATGGGCGAGAACAGGAACATGATGCCGCGAATGGGGTTGAGGGCGCGCAGGATGGACAGGTTGCCGAGCATGTTGAACAGGCCTGCGCCCGCCAGGAACAGGAACCATAGCGTCATGAGCGGGCCGAACAGCTTGCCGATTGACGAAGTGCCGGCGCGTTGCATGGCAAACAGACCGCAGATAATGATGATGGTGATGATGATCACATTGGTCTGGCCGTCGCCCAGCAGCGCATGGCCCCATTCGATGGTGCGCAGACCCTCGATGGCCGTGGTGACCGTGACCGCGGGGGTGAGGATGCCGTCGGCGAGCAGCGCCGCGCCGCCGATCATGGCGGGGAGAATCAGCCACGGCGCCACTTTGCGCACCAAGCTAAACAGGGCGAAGATGCCGCCCTCGTTATGGTTGTCGGCCTTCATGGCGATTACAACGTACTTGACCGTGGTCACGAGTGTCATGGTCCAGATGACGAGCGAGAGCGCGCCCAAGATCATGTCCTCGCTGACGGTACCGATGCCGCCGTTGTTGGCGACGATTGATTTCATGGTGTACATGGGGCTCGTGCCGATGTCACCGTAGACGACGCCGAGCGTTACGAGCAGCATGCCAGCGGAGAGGGGAATGGCTCCATGCCCGCCTTGACTACGCTGGTCTTGGAGGCTTGCCTCCAGCTTGTTGTGTGCCACGTGGACTCCCTTGGACATCTGGCCTCTGCCACGAGCAGCAGACCTTTATGCCATCTTTATACATATAAGAGCAGTTTGGCACATCGGGGTGTTTTAGACAATAATCCCCATCTGGGGATTATTCATGTACGCAGGTAGTATTTCAGAGCAGGGGCTATTAAGCACGTGCTGTCTGGGCGATGCCAGCCTTGGTGTTTGCGCGTTTGCCGGCGAGTTCGCAAAAAATCGCGCCGCCGATGATAAACGCGGCGCCCATCAGGCGGACCGGTGTTATGGTTTCGCCCAAAAGGATGGCCGAGAACACGACGGCCGAAAGCGGCTCAAGGTAGCCGACGACGGCGACGGTCTGGACGGGCAGTTTGGCGACGGCACTAAAGTAGAGCAGGCAACCGAGTCCGGTGTTGACAATGCCGAGCATGATGACGGCGCGCCAATCAATACTGGCGGCGACACCGGCGGACAGGAATGAGGGGGCACCTTGCGTGAAGAGCGTAAGGACCAGCGCGGTCACAAAGGCGGCGCTCACCTGGAGCGCGGAGTTCTCGAGGCCTTCGATGTGTGGCGCACCCTTGCTAGCGATGACCATCAATGCATAGCAGAAGGCCGAGGCGATGCCGCAGACGATGCCCGCAATGGGCATGTTGCCGCCTAGACCTTGCGCTGCAATGAGAAAGGCGCCGCAGGCGACGGCTATGAAGCCGGCGATTTTGCCACCGGTCAATTTTTCGCCAAAGATAAACGGCGAGAGGGCCATGACGATGATGGGCCCGCAGTAGTACAGCAGCGAGGAAACGCCGACGCCGATTGTCTGGTAGGCGCGGAACAGAAAAATCCAGCTGGCGCCCAGCGCGGCTCCCGAAAGGAGGAGGGCTGCGGCTTCGCGGGGGCGAGATGGCGCCTGCAACTTATGGTGTTGGGTAATGGCGAGGATGGTTACAAGCGAGAGGGCTCCCAAAAACGTGCGCAGCAGCACGATATCGGAGCTCGGCAGCGCGATGGCAGCGGCGATGATGCCGTTGGAGCCAAACAATAGCAATGCTGCTAAGTACGTAAACAGTCCGTTGTTCATGCGCTTCCGTCCCATCTATATCCGAGCATGTTCACTATGGGTGAACTGGCTTTAGAAGAAAAACGAATATAATGCATGGATGACATGACAAATACTCATGTAAGGGCGGGGACGTGCCGTGGAGACCAATATCCAAAAGATGCAAGTGCTGCTTGAGACGGTGCGTGCCGGCAGCTTTACGCGTGCTGCAGAGCGGCTGAGCTATTCGCAGTCGGGCGTGAGCCGCATGGTGGGCGACCTTGAGGCAGACTGGGGTTTTAAGGTGCTTGATCGCAGCCGCGAGGGCGTGGTGCTTTCTGCCGACGGGCGGCAGGTCATGCCGGCAGTCGAGGCGTTATGCGAAGAGTTTGGCCGCCTGCAGCGACGCGTGGACGAGATGCGAGGGCTCATGCGTGGCAAGATCTGTATCGGTACGTTTTCGAGTGTGGCGACCCATGTACTGCCGCCAGTGATCGCGCGGTTTCGCGCCGATCATCCGGACGTCGATTATGAGTTGCTGATGGGCGATTACTCCGAGATTGAGCAATGGGTGGCGGAAGGCCGCTGCGACCTGGGCTTTATTCCGCGCGAGCCACGCGGCGCCGGCATGGCGTCGCGGTCGTTGGTGCAAGACGAGCTGATGGCCGTGGTGCCAGCGGACTCCTCGCTTGCCACCGCGGAGGTCGTTTCCCTTGCCGATTTGGCCAACGAGCAGTTTATTCTGCTGGAACGCGGTAGCGACGACGAGATTACGCCGCTGTTCCGTCGGGCGGGGCTGACGGTGCGCTCCAAGCTGTCGACCTGGGATGACTATGCGATTATGGCCATGGTCGAGGACGGCCTGGGCGTGAGCATTCTTCCCGCGCTCATCTTGCGCCGCTGCCAGTTCGATGTTGCCGTGCGCCCGCTCGAGGGACATCCTCATCGGCAGATCAACGCCATATACCGCACCGCCGACGTTTCGCTCGCGGCGGCTCGTTTCCTCGAATATCTCTAAAAGCGCGTGCCCGTTGTCCACCTCGGGACGATTCTCGGGGTTCGGTACATTTTCTTGTGAAATTGAACTTTCGAATGAGGTACGGCGCTATACTGCTTGCTAAATTGAACCTTGGTTCAATTCGTGTTCTGTAAATTGAACTTTGCCAGCAAGGAGGTTCTAGTGGCCCAAGAGACGTTTTGCGATCGCCTGCGACAGACCATGTCCGATCGTGACGTTCGCCAGTCGGACGTAATCCGCGCATCGGAGATGCTCGGCAAAAAACTCGGCAAGAGTCAGATGAGCCAATATGTGAGCGGCAAGACGATTCCGCGGCGCGATGTGGCTGAGCTGCTCGCCCGTATTTTGGAGGTCGATGTTACCTGGCTGCTTGCCGGCGACGCCGATCAAGGCGAGGCATCATCACTCCGCAACGATTCCAAGCCCGAACCCCATCCCTCAGCTCAAATTGCAAGGAGCACCACCATGCGTACTTTTTCTAAATCCACCAAACTCGACAACGTCCTGTATGACGTGCGCGGTCCCGTCGTCGACGAGGCCGCCCGTATGGAGGACGAGGGCGAGCGCATCCTCAAGCTCAATATCGGCAACCCGGCGCCCTTCGGTTTCCGCACGCCCGATGAGGTCATCAAGGACATGCGCCAGCAGCTGCCCGACTGCGAAGGCTATTCCAACTCGCGTGGCCTGTTCTCCGCGCGCAAGGCGATTATGCAGTATTCGCAGATCAAGGGCCTGCCCAACGTTCAGATGGAGCATATCTACACGGGCAACGGCGTGTCCGAGCTCATTCAGCTTTCGATGAACGCGCTGCTCGACAATGGCGACGAGATTCTGATCCCCAGCCCCGACTATCCGCTCTGGACGGCGTGCGCAACCCTTGCCGGTGGACATCCTGTGCACTATCTGTGTGATGAGCAGGCCGATTGGTATCCCGACCTGCAGGATATGGAGTCCAAGATCACGAGCGCGACCAAGGCCCTCGTCATCATCAACCCCAACAACCCCACGGGCTCCGTCTATCCGCGCGAGGTACTCGAGGGCATCGTCGAGGTTGCGCGCAGGCACCAGCTCATGATCTTTGCCGACGAGATCTACGATCGTCTGTGCATGGACGGCTACGAGCACGTCTCGATTGCCTCGCTCGCCCCCGACCTGCCCTGCGTCACCTTTAGCGGCCTTTCCAAGTCGCACATGATTGCGGGCTATCGTATTGGCTGGATGGTGCTTTCGGGCAACCAGCGCTGCATGAGCGACTTCATCATGGGCATCAACATGCTCTCCAACATGCGCCTGTGCTCCAACGTGCCGGCTCAGTCGATCGTCCAGACGGCGCTTGGCGGCCATCAGTCGGTTAACGACTATATCCGCCCGGGCGGTCGTGTCTACGAGCAGCGCAACTTTGTGTATGAGGCGCTCAACAAGATTGACGGCATCTCGGTGGTTAAGCCGCGCGCGGCGTTCTATATCTTCCCCAAGATGGATGTTAAAAAGTTTAACATCACCGATGACGAGCAGTTTGCCCTCGACCTGCTGCACGAGAAGAAGATTCTGATCACGCGCGGCGGCGGTTTTAACTGGGGCGAGCCCGACCACTTCCGCATCGTGTATCTGCCGCGCATGGAAGTGCTCAAAGAGTCGCTCGAAGACCTCGCCGACTTCTTCGATCATTACCGCCAGAGCTAGTGGGATAGAAGCTCCGCACTATGAAAAGCTCCCTGCAGTTGTTTTGCTGCAGGGAGCTTTCTTGAATCGGTGGAACTAGATCACTATCCCGTTGCAGTGGTCGATTTCGTGCTGGATGATTTCGGCGGTGTAGCCCGAGAAGTTCTTGATGCGGTGGACGAAGTTCTCGTCCAAATACTCAACCTTAATGCGGCGATAGCGGGTACAGGGACGCTCGCCGATCAGCGAGAGGCATCCTTCGCTCGTCTGATAGGCATTGACGTGCTCAAGAATTTGAGGGTTGTACATGAGCAGCGCCCTGTTGCCGTCCTTTACGCAGATGATGCGTTTGCGCACGCCGATCATGTTGGCGGCGAGCCCCACGCACTCGTGCTCATGCTCGTGGAGCGTATCTAGGAGGTCTTACCCGGTCACGGCGTCGTCGGGTCCTGCGTCTTCGGAAGGCAGGCGCAAAAAGAACTCGGATTTCATGATGGGCTTAATCATGGCGGGCTCCTTAAGGTGGACACGTTTGGTTCAGGTCATGATACCGCGACATGTCGCATTAATGTGTGCACATAGATTCTGCAGCTAGATTAGCGGGCGACACCATAAACTAATGGACGTTTTGCCGAGAGGCATGAATGTTTAAAGCGCAAAGAGTGCGCGACGGGCCCCGCGAATGGGGCGATGATGCCCGAGAGGGCCAAGAAGGAGTCTCATGTCTGAGAACGAAGAGATCATGAACGAGATCGAGAACGAGACCATGGCTGCCGAGGTTGAGGCAGTCGAGACCGTGGAGACCGAAGCTGCCGAGGTTGAGGCTGCTGACGAGGTTTCCGCCGAGGAGGAGGCCGAGGTTGTCGAGGCCGCCGTTGATTACGATGACGAAGAGCTGATGGACAAAATGCAGAAGGCCGCCCGCCTGCTGCGTAGCCGTCGCTTTGCTATTTCCAAGGAGGAGGAGGCCAAGGCCGAGCGCATGGCGAACATCGAGCGCGCCATCAAGCTTCTTGACCTCAAGCCCAAGATGGAGCAGAAGGAAATGTCCGACCTGCTGGGCATGCGCCTTCGTGAGCTCGATGGCCTGATGGCCGAGGCCGAGGCTGCCGATCTGGTCGGCCGCATCGACGACGCCGAGGGCGATATGCGCAAGATCGTCGTCTTCGCTGCCGAGGATGCCGCTGAGGGCCTGGTCGAGCTTGCCAACAAGAAGGAGAAGCTCCTGCCCGAGCTTTCTTACGAGGAGGCCACCGAGCTGATGGCCGCTCTCGATAAGGTTATCGCCCCGCTCGTCGCCATGGGCCTGGACGAGGACCGCGGTCCTCGCGGCGGCCGTGGCGACCGTGGTGGCCGCGGCGGCGACCGTGGCGGTCGCGGCGGCTTTGGTGGCAACCGCGGTGGCTATGGCGACCGTGGCGGCAACCGTGGCGGCTTCGGCGGCAACCGTGGTAACGACCGCGGCGGTCGCGGTGGCGACCGTGGCGGCCGCAACGGTGGCGGCTTCCGCGGCAACCGTTTCTAATTGGGTTACGCGGTTTTACCAAACCGCGTAACGGCTCGACGCTGCGCGCCACCCAGGGCGACAATTTGTCATTCAAAAGGCAAGGCATGACCAGAAGGTCTATGCCTTGCCTTTTTCATGCCAACTTGTTCGCCCTGGGCGGCGCTCGCTGGCGTTGCCAAAACATCGGCGTTCCCATAGTCCAAACCTGCCAAAAAGGGACAGGTTTATTTTGGTCGGTTTTATCTGGGCAAACGTGGTCGTCTATCGCGATGTAGTCGTTTAAGAACGTCCCCAACGACTACATAGCACGAGAGTGGATGCTCTCCCGGTTTGAGCCTGCATTCAAGCTTAAAGTGGGAGAGTATCCACTCTCGTTTTGTTTGTTGATTTCGATGCCTACATTTGTAGGAACAGTTCGTGGAGGCGGGTGTCGTCGTCGAGTTCGGGGTGAAAGGTAACACCGAGCTGGTTGCCTTGGCGCGCGGCGACGATACGGCCGTCGACTTCGGCTAGGGCCTCAGCGTCGCCGTGCACTTCGACGATGCGGGGCGCGCGGATAAACGTCAGCGGCACCTCACCGTCGATGCCGCCTACCTGCCCCTTTGTGCGAAAGCTGCCGAGCTGCCTGCCGTAGGCATTGCGCTCGACAAGTACATCCATGGTTGCCAAACGCGGCGTGCCCTTATCGTCATGGGCGGCAAGGTCGTGAGCCAGTAGAATCAGGCCGGCGCAGGTGCCAAGGACGGGCATGCCTTCAACAATGTGGGCACGAAGCTCCTCGAGCATGCCCAACTCATCAAGCAACTTCCCTTGAACGGTAGACTCGCCGCCAGGGAGGACCAGGCGATCAAAGTTCTGCTGCAAATCAGCCGCCTGCCTCAACTCAATACAACGTGCGCCCAGCTTGGACAGCCTCGCCTCGTGCTCGGCAAAAGCGCCTTGGACCGCCAGCACGGCGACCGTTTGGTCTGCATAATCGCTCATGTGCGATCCTTTCTGCTGGACTAGCGCCCGCGCTCCTCCATGATGATCTCGATCTCGTCGGCGTTGATGCCGACCATGGCCTCGCCCAGGTCCTCCGAAAGCTCGGCGATGAGTTTGGCATCGGTGAAGTTTGCCACGGCCTTGACGATGGCGGCTGCGCGCTTGGCGGGGTCGCCGCTCTTAAAGATGCCCGAGCCGACAAAGACGCCTTCGGCGCCCAGCTGCATCATCAGCGCGGCGTCGGCGGGGGTCGCTACGCCGCCGGCGGCAAAGTTCACGACGGGAAGCTTTCCCGTGGCATGGACCTCGCGCACCAGCTCGACCGGAACCTGCAGTTGCTTGGCTGCCTCAAAGAGCTCGTCGTCGCGCAGGGCAACAACGTCACGGATTTGCTTTTGGATCTTGCGCATGTGGCGCACGGCCTGGACCACGTCGCCCGTGCCCGGCTCGCCCTTGGTGCGAATCATCGTGGCACCCTCTGCAACACGGCGCAGCGCCTCGCCCAGATCACGGGCGCCGCAGACAAACGGCACGTCAAACTGGGTCTTGTCGATGTGATAGACGTCATCGGCAGGGGAGAGAACCTCGGACTCATCGATGTAGTCGATCTCGATGGCCTGCAGGACCTGCGCCTCGACGATGTGACCGATGCGGCACTTGGCCATGACGGGGATGGAGACGGCCTCCTGGATGCCCTTGATCATCTTGGGGTCGCTCATGCGCGAGACGCCGCCTGCGGCACGGATGTCGGCCGGGATGCGCTCGAGAGCCATGACGGCGCAGGCGCCTGCCTCCTCGGCGATGCGTGCCTGCTCGGGCGTGGTAACGTCCATGATGACGCCGCCCTTGAGCATCTGCGCGAGCTCGCGATTGAGTTTGACGCGATCGGCCTTGCTGTTCTGTTCTGCCATGGTTGCTCCCTTGGTTGGCATGTGCATTGCTTGACGGAACATCCTATCGGGGAGCTGGGTATGGCGAAATACTCAGATTTCGAGATAATGACAAGGTCAGACTAATACCAGATTGAATGACTTAATAAGGTCAGGTGATAGGCTCATGCTTGACTACAATTTGGAAAAACGCGGCGGAGCATCGCTCTATGAGTATGTTTACCAGCAAATTCGAGATGATATCGTTGCTGGACGCATTGCGGCGGGGGAGCATCTTCCGTCTAAGCGTGCCTTTGCCAGTCATCTGGGAATCAGTGTCATTACCATCGAGAATGCATATAGCCAGTTACTTGCCGAGGGCTATATTTGCTCAAAGCCGCGTCGTGGCTACTACGCTTGTGAGCTTCCGGATGCACCGGTTTTGCCTTTGGCTGAGACAGAGCTTGATCGAGATTCCGCTCCTGCGGGTCTTAACGCACATGATGTTGATGGACGGGTCGAGCAATTCGACGCACTTTCTCCTTCCACTTTGGAGGCGGCGCGGCTTTGGCAAAGCGCACTGCGGGCGACGCTGGCATCCGAAGACGAGCGCGAAATCTTCTCACCCGCACCGGCACAGGGCACCGCTCGGCTACGACGCGCGATTGCTCATCATCTGCGCGGGACAAGGGGTATGAATGTCGACCCCAACAACATTGTTATCGGCGCGGGCGCCCAGCTGCTCGATACCATGTTGGTTCAGTTGCTTGGCGCGGACAAGGTGTATGCCGTTGAGGATCCGGGCTATTTGCGCCTGACGCGCATCTATCAGGCTATGGGCTGCAACGTTCGGCATATCCCGTTGGATGATGAGGGCGTGGACTTGAGCGCTTTGCAGAAAGCCGGGGCCGATGTCCTTCACCTGATGCCGTCCCATCAGTATCCGACCGGCCTTGTGACGAGCATTGCGCGTCGCTACGCGCTGCTCAGCTGGGCCGCCGAGCGACCAGATCGGTATCTCATCGAAGATGACTTTGATTGTGAGTTTCGCCTTGCCGGCAAGCCGATTCCCGCGCTTGCATCGATTGATGCCGCTCAATCGGTCATCTACACCAACACGTTTTCAAAAAGTCTGTCGTCGGCCCTGCGTTTGGCGTATATGGTCCTGCCCGATGAGCTGATGGAGCGGTTTAGGTGCAACCTTGGTTTCTACGCCTCGTCGGTGAGCTCTGTTGACCAGGTCGCTTTGGCGCGTTTGCTGGAATCGGGTGATTACGAGCGACATGTGAACCGCGTGCGCGTTCGTGCTCGCGAGGCGCGTGATGGCCTGACCTCGCTTGTACGGAAAGCGTTTCCGGCAGGGGAGGTCTCGATCGAACACGCAGACGCGGGCCTTTACTGCACTGTGGTTGCGGAGTGCGAAGCGGGCGGAAGCTCTTTTGCGCAGGCCCTCACGCGCTCGAGTATCCCTTTTGTCGATATCAGTGACTGTTATTGGTGTGCCGATGGCGCATCTGTCCCTAAAAACTCAACTCAAATTCTTGTCCAGTATGACGATTTGAGTCCAAAAATGCTTAATACCTTGGAATTGCAGCTAATGGGGGTGCTCTGCAATCTAAGTGAGTAGACTTTTGGCGTGATGGCGAGCGGGCAGTTTTGTAGCAAGCTATCTACCTGCGGTTTTGAAAAGCAGGATGACCGGCCTGCTCGGGATGTTCAAAAAAGTCTACTCACTTGCCGCGCAAAGCTCCTGCATGAGAAAAAAATGGGGTTTTCAACAGGGCTTCGTCCAGCTCTCGGCAAGCTTTTGGCCAGTTGGGGAGGGCTGTTGAAAACTTGGCAGTCCGTTCGGCGCCATTTTTGGTGCGTTCGCGCCAATGCGTGACTGACTGGGTTGAAATTCGTGTTCTCCTGTGCCTATGAAGGATCTACTTTGTGACATATCGGCTTTTAGGTACTGGCGTTTGCCTCCTCAAGTCCGCGCTTTGTGTCCGCCGCTTCCACGACCGGAAGAAGACCGGCAGCGATATGATCTTGCCCGCAACCCGACGGCTGCGGTCGCGCTCGGTTTTCCGTTGTATACATTGGTTCGGACGAGAAACAAACGGACTTGTCCGGCCAGCATTAGGCAGCGGCTGTTTCTTGGTGAGCTTCCCAGGGAATCCGTGCTGGAAACGGAGCATGGGTTTTTGATTACGTCTCCTCTACTGACGGCATTCATCATGTCACGGCATCTGACGGATCTTCAGCTTCTTTTGGTATTGGCGGAGATGTGTGGCTTGTTTGCGGTGTGTGCCCTGCCGGCGTTACTTGAGACGGAGCTTTCGCGTGCAATTGATTCGGGTGCGATTTCGACAACGTTCGGTTGGGCGCGCTGCCCGTCCGAGGACGGCACCGCCTCAAATTTATGGCGTCGAGACGCTTTGGTTTTGGGCGGAGACCTTGACCGTTTTTGTTCAGATGTTTGTGGGATGCGTTACGGCAATAGATTTATGGCGGTATCGCAACTCGTTCCATTGGGTGCCGCGTCGCCTTTTGAGGTCGAGGCGTATTTGCTACTTGCACTGCCGCGATCCCTGGGAGGCGAAGGTTTTTGCGACATAGAGCTTAATGTTGAAGTGATGCTAAGCACAAGTGCTCGAGCGATTGTGGGAAAGTCCCGTGTATATATCGACATACTTCTGTCTTCGCCGGACGGTAGGCGACAGGTGGCCATTGAATGTCAGGGAAAGGCCTCGCACGGACGCGCAGGGGATGGCTTGCGTGACGCTGACCGCATGACGGCCCTTCAGGCCATGGGCTACGATGTGCTTCTCCTGACACACAGACAGATATCGGATGAGGATAGATTCCGCGCGATCGTTAAGGCCGTATGCAGGATGCTCGATGCTGAATATCGTGATAAAAGCTCAGATGAGCAAAGGGCTGAGACATTACTCAGGTCTGAACTATTCGTTGACTGGACAAAATTGGGAGTAATCGACGGAAAGATGCCCGTTAGACACAAAACAGCTCGATCGTGGACGGCTGCGGTTCTAAGTGAGTAGACTTTTGACACTTTGGCGACCAGGCCGTTTTGCAACAAGGCATTTACCTGCGGCTTTATAAAGTGATATGGATGGTTTGCTTGGCAAGTTCCAAAAAGTCTACTCACTTAGTTTTTGACGAGAAGCTGATGCCGAAGGCGGTCCTATTTCAGGGCGTTAACAAGTTCGTGAGGCACGAAAAAGGCCCGAACCAATATGGTCCGGGCTTCATCGAGTTAGAGGTTATGTCTCAAGTGGTTGGCTTAGCCAAAGTAGCGCTTGAGCAGGCCGGCGAAAGCCTTGCCGTGGCGGGCCTCGTCGCGAGCCATCTCGTGCACGGTGTCGTGAATGGCATCGAGGCCGGCGGCCTTGGCACGCTTGGCAAGATCGGTCTTGCCGGCGGTGGCGCCGTTCTCGGCCTCAACGCGCATCTCGAGGTTCTTCTTGGTGGAGTCGGTCACGACCTCGCCCAGGAGCTCAGCGAACTTGGCGGCGTGCTCGGCCTCCTCGTGGGCAGCCTTCTCCCAGTACAGGCCGATCTCGGGATAACCCTCGCGATGGGCGACGCGAGCCATGGCCAGGTACATACCGACCTCGGAGCACTCGCCCTCAAAGTTGGCGCGCAGGTCGGCAACGATGTCCTCGGAGACGCCCTCCATCTTGGCGACGCCCACGACGTGCTCGGCAGCCCACTCGAGCTGACCCTCCTCCTGCTTCAGGAAGCGAGAACCGGGAACGCCGCACTGGGGGCACTTGAAGTCCTCGGGCAGCTGGTCGCCGTCGAACTCTTCCACATAACCGCAAACGGGGCAAACAAACTTCATGATTCGATCCTTTCGATCGATGGCGATTGTGCGCTCGTCCGGTCCCGTAAGGGCCCTCTCCGGACGTGCGTCTTGACGAGTTCTATTATCCATAAATGCAACCAAATGTGAAGCCTATTAGGAATGATTTTTAATAAAACAATTTTGAGATATGAAGATGTTGATTGATTAACGATTGGCAGGCCGTCTTTGACCGCCGCTGAGTACAATCGGGCGAGCAAATGTTGACCTATCAACAAATGAAGGAGTTTCCTTTATGCATCTAGCCCGTCGTGCCTGGTGCCGAACATATCAGACGGTTTTTCGCATTGCATTGCCGATCCTGCCCTATACCGAGCCGCGCATTTTAGAGCATGCCGAGGATGTGCCCGCGGTGCTTCAAAAGTGCTCGATCCAGAAGGTCCTTATCGTGACGGATCCCGGCATTGCCCGTCTGGGGCTCACGGCACCGCTCGAGACGGCGCTCGCATCCAGGGGGATTGGCGTTACGGTCTATGCCGAAACGCGTGCAAACCCCACGGTTTCAAACGTGGAAGAAGCGGCGTCCCTGTATCGAGAGAGCGCCTGCCAGGCCATTATCGGCTTTGGCGGTGGCTCGGCCATGGACTGTGCCAAGGGCGTGGGCGCACGCATTGCGCAGCCAAACAAGCCCATCAACAAGATGCGCGGCCTGCTGCGGATTCATCGTCGCCTGCCGCTGCTCATCGCCGTTCCCACTACCGCCGGTACGGGAAGCGAAGCCACGCTTGCGGCGGTAATTACCGATGACGGGACGCACTACAAATACCCCATTAACGACTTTGTGCTCATCCCGCGTTTTGCAGTCCACGACCCCGAGTTTACGTGCGGCTTGCCCGCTTCCATTACGGGGCAGACGGGCATGGACGCCCTGACGCATGCCGTTGAGGCCTTTATCGGGCGAAGCACCACGCCCTATACGCGCAAGATGGCGCGACAGGCAGTGCAGCTTATCCACGACAATTTGCTCGAGGCCTATGAGCATGGTGACGACATGTGCGCTCGTCGCAATATGCTTTCGGCGGCGTATAAGGCGGGTGTTGCCTTTACGCGCTCCTATGTTGGATACGTTCACGCCATCGCACACAGCTTGGGTGGGCGTTACGGGATTCCGCACGGCTTGGCCAACGCTATCATCCTGCCGCATATGCTTCGCGCCTATGGCGAAGCTGCTGCTCCTAAGCTCGCCGATCTTGCCCGCATGGCCGGTATCGCGCCGGCTAACGCGCAAGACAACTTGGCGGCCGAGGCCTTTATCGATTGGGTCGACCGCATGAACGAGGCCCTGGGAATCCCCAAATATGTCTCGGGTATTCGCCGCTCCGATATTCCGCAAATGGCGGCCCATGCCGATGCCGAGGCCAATCCGCTATACCCCGTTCCGCTTC
Source organism: uncultured Collinsella sp. (assembly GCA_900547715.1). Lineage (GTDB taxonomy): Bacteria > Actinomycetota > Coriobacteriia > Coriobacteriales > Coriobacteriaceae > Collinsella. The sequence goes on from URHU01000006.1 coordinate 21,966, forward strand.
TAATGGACCGCTTGGAGCTCGAGCATATGTACGAAGTCGTTGCGGGTGGTATGTTTGAGGACGAGAATTAGGAGGGTCCATGAACACCGAGGAAATTGTGCACATCGTCGGCGATCAGCGCGCCTACTTTAAGACGCACGCTACGTTTGATGTCGATGCTCGACGTCGCGCGCTCGTGAGTTTACGCGATGCGGTGCGGGCCCACGAGGCCGATATTGCCCATGCGCTCAAGACCGATTTGGGAAAGTCGCATGACGAGGCATATATGTGCGAGATCGGCACGTCGCTTTCCGAGATTCGTCATCAGATTGCGCATGTGGCTCGATGGAGTCGTCCACGCCTGCGTCCGTGCGATCTTGCTAACGCCGTGAGCGTGTGCAAAACGCAAGCCGTGCCCTATGGCGTCACGCTCATCATGGCTCCGTGGAACTACCCGTTTTTGCTAACACTCGAGCCGCTCGCCGGCGCCCTTGCCGCGGGCAATACCGTGGTCATCAAGCCGAGTGCCTATGCTCCGGCATCGAGCGCGGTGCTCAAGCAAATCTGTGAAGAGGCATTTGATCCGCGCCTGGTGACGGTTGTCGAGGGCGGGCGCGCCGAGAACGAAGCGTTGCTCGATGAGTGCTGGGACAAGATCTTCTTTACCGGTAGCGTTCCGGTCGGCAAGCTCGTCATGGAGCGCGCAAGTAAAAACCTTACGCCCGTGACGCTTGAGCTGGGCGGAAAGAGTCCCTGTATCGTGGATGCGACGGCAAACTTGAAGGTTGCGGCACGGCGTATCGCCTTTGGTAAGTGGCTCAACGTGGGGCAGACCTGCGTGGCGCCCGACTACCTGCTGGTCGATGCGCGCGTGCACGACGAGCTGCTGGACCTTATCAAGGAGGAGGCCCGCCGTATGTTTGGCGAGCATCCGCTCGATAACGAGGACTACGGGCATATCGTCAACGCCAAGCATTTTGCGCGCGTGCGCGGGCTGATCGATCCCGATAAGGTTGTGCTTGGAGGTACCGCGCGCGAGACTTCGCTCAAGATCGAGCCGACGATTTTGGACGGCGTGACCCCCGATGACGCCGTGATGCAGGAGGAGATCTTCGGTCCCATCTTGCCGGTGCTGACGTTTGAGAGCCTAGACGAGGCCGAAGCGTTTATTACGGATCGTCCGACGCCGCTGGCCCTGTATATCTTTAGCCAGGACCGTTCGGTTCAGCAGCGCTTTGTGCGCTACGTGCCCTTTGGCGGCGGCTGTGTCAACGACACGATCATGCACTTGGCTACGAGCCATATGGGCTTTGGCGGCATGGGCGCGAGCGGTATGGGACAGTACCATGGACGCGAGAGCTTCGATACGTTTAGCCACAAGAAGAGTATCGTGAACAAGGCAACTTGGCTGGACGTGCCGTTTCGGTATGCGCCCTACGCAAGCTGGAAGCACAAGTTCGTGCGCATGTTTGTGCATTAGAATCAGATGGTGTAGCGACAAACGGTCGAAAAGGCGCGGGTGGGGCGAATTTGTGTCCGCACGGGCCCGTAAGCTTCTCAGTAAGGTCGAGCGCCGGTTTATCCGGCCGTTAGAGGAGCTGCCATGTACGAGCCTTCACGTGTTCTTCTGTCGTTTCACATCGCAGGATTTCAATATGCCGACGGCGCTTTGGTCCTAGGCGATCTTAAAGCGGGCGATAAACTGACGCTGTGTGCCGAGCGCGATAATCCCCATGACCCCGAGGCAGTTGCGATTTATTATGGCAAGACCAAGCTTGGCTATGTTCCGGGAAACGAGGTCGGTCCGCTGTCCTTGATGATGTATTACGGCCACGAGGACGTATTTGAGGCTCGCGTGCAACAGGTTGCCCCCGAGCGCAGCCCGTGGCATCAGGTGCGCGTTGGGCTCTATGTGGTGGATGCTCGCTAGTCGGCAATGGAGGCTGCCATGTTTGATGACGATGACCTGTTCGATCTGACAGATGATCCGTTTGAGTGGGATATGCTACTCGATGACGATGAGTTGGAGCAGGGCCGTAGGAAACGGCAGGACAAGAACGCCCAGGGTGATGCGTCGAAAAAGAAAGACAAACGCCGCCGCGGACTGTTCGGCGGGCTCTTTGGATAACCGCCGCATCGCTGTGTCTGTATACTTAGCACGTGTTAGACGCGTTGCGAAATGAGGACACAGACGATGATGTGGTTTACCGCCGACCTGCACCTGGGCGATACGAATATCTTGCACGACATGGATCGGCCGTTTGATTCGGTCGAGGAGATGAACCGCAAGGTCATCGATGCCATCAATGAGTGCGTGGCTGCGGACGACCGCCTCTATATCCTGGGAGACTTTACGTATCGCTTGCCCATGGCGGAGGCGGCGCGCCTGCGCGAGCGTATCGAATGCCAGAACGTAACGCTCATCCGTGGTAACCATGACGGCGACTGGGAAGATCCAGCTGCGCCCCAAATCTGGGATGACGTGCGCGATTATCTGGAAGTCGCTCCCGGTTACGCCAAAGGCCATCGCCTGGTAATGAGCCACTACCCCATGCTCAGCTGGAATGGAAAGGCGCGTGGCGCCATCATGCTGCACGGGCATATCCACAGCAGGGGAGACCGCACCAACGCGCGCAACCGCGATCGCGAGCGCCCCATTTACCGCTACGATGTGGGCCTCGACGCCAACAACTACAAGCCCGTAAGCCGAGACCAGATCCTGAGCTTCTTTGGACTGTAACTCGCAAACTACCACAAAGGGGACAGGCACCTTTGTGGCGGCTCTGGCGCCGTTGCCATTATGGCAGCGGCGCCTTTTTTGTCCGTGCGGCGCGGTAGAGTGTAGGCGGTTGAAATTTGCGTCCATCGAGGAGCTGCTATGAACGAGATCAAGTGCCCGCATTGTGGCGAAGTCTTTAAGGTCGATGCATCTGGCTATGCGGATATTGTCAAGCAAGTGCGTGATGCCGAGTTTTCGCGCGACCTGGATGAGCGTGTGAAGGCAGTCCAGCGCGAGGGCGAGCAGGCGCTGGAGCTTGAGCGCTCGCGTTCGACGGCTGCTTTGCAGGAGGCAGAGTCTCAGCGCAACGCTCAGCTCGTTGAGCAGAAGAACGCTGCGGCTCAGCAGCTGGCGCAAGAGGTTGCCAAGCGCGATGCTGAGCTTGCCGAGCTGCGCGCTAAGCTCGAGGGCGCTGCCGCAGAGCGCGAGAGTGCAAGCCAGCGCGCGGCGGTAGAGGCGCGAGCCAATGCTCAAAAGGAAAATGCCGAACTCCAGCGTGAGATTGATAGCCTGCGTGCGCAGCTTGGGCGCAAAGATGACGAAGCAAAGCTTGCCGAGTCGGCGGCGCGCAACGCTGCTCAAAACGATTTAGCTGCACGTGATGCTCAGATTGCCGAGCTGCAGGCCAAGCTTGCCGCGGCGGACAAGGCCCAGGAGATGGCGCTTGCCGCCGCTGCGGCTGAGTCGCAGCGCGAACTCGATGCCGCTCGCAGCGAGGCCGAGCGCGCGCTTACTGACTATCGCGCGACGGTACAAGAGAAGTTTTCCGCCGCTAAGGCACAGTCCGAGCAAGAGGCCGAGGGTCTGCGTGCCCAGCTGCGCGAGCAGGAACTGATGGCAAAAATGAACCTGTCGGAGGCGGTCGCCGCGGCGGAGCGAGAGCGCGATGAAGCGCGTGCCAAACTGACGAGCGAGCTGGCGGTGCGCGATTCGCGTGAGGAACAGGCCAAGGCAGCCCACGAGCTTGAGCTTGCGCAGGCCAAGCGCGTGAGCGACGAGTTGATTCGCTACAAGGATGAAGAGATCGAGCGCCTGAAGGACATGAAGGTCCGCCTGTCCACCAAGATGGTGGGCGAGTCGCTCGAACAGCACTGCGAGACCGAGTTTAACCGTCTGCGCATGACGGCATTTCCTAACGCGTACTTCGAGAAGGATAACGATGCGTCCGAGGGCACCAAGGGCGACTTTATCTTCCGCGAGTGCGACGCGAGCGGCAACGAGGTCATTTCGATTATGTTCGAGATGAAAAACGAGAACGACGAGACCGCGACCAAGCATAAAAACGAGGACTTCTTTAAGAAACTCGATCACGATCGTCGCCAGAAAGGCTGTGAGTACGCGGTGCTCTGCACGCTGCTCGAGCCCGAGAGCGAGCTCTATAACGCCGGCATCGTGGACGTGAGCTATCGCTACGAGAAGATGTACGTGATCCGTCCGCAGTTTTTCATTCCCATGATCACGCTGCTGCGCAACGCCGCCATGGGTTCGCTGCGCTATAAGCAGGAGCTAGCGGAGTACAAACAGCAGAATATCGACGTCACGAACTTCGAAGCCAAGATGGAGAAGTTCAAGAACGATTTCGGTCGCAACTACGAGATCGCGAGCCGCAAGTTCCAAACGGCGATCGATGAGATTGACAAGACGATTAGCCATCTGCAGAAAACCAAGGAGGCGTTGCTGTCCTCCGAGAACAACCTGCGCCTAGCCAACAAGAAGGCCGACGATCTTACCATTCGCAAGCTCACGTGGGGTAACAAGACCATGAAGGCGGCGTTTGACGAGGCGCGCGAGACTGCGTCAGAGACAAACGATGAGCCGGCCGAGGCGGATTCGTATGAGGTTGAGGATGCCGAGTAAGGCATAACGTATAGTGCAAAAGCGGGGCCGCTGGCGATATTGACAACGGCCCCGCTTCGTTTCGTTGTGCCCGGCTAGTTCCCGAGCAGGTCCTCGATAAAGCCGACGCGGTAGTTTTTGAAGATGACCTCGCCACCGTCTTGCGTGGCGTCCAGATCGACATCGCCCATGATTCCAAAGTCGTGGTCGCCATCCTCGTCGGCAAAGATCTGGTGCACGTGCCACACGTGATCGGTCTTCTCGTCGGATTCATCGATGGAAAACATCGCGGCGCTGCGGGCGTCTCCGTCGGTGAGGATTTCCTCGTGCTGCTCATGGTAGGCATCGAGCGCTTTTTGCCAGCGGACCTCGCTCATGCCCCAGTCCTCGTCGAGCTCGCCCAGATCGCGCACGTGTCCGCGGGCTGCAAGGGTTACGCGGCGGAAGAGCGCGTTGCGCACCAACAGCGTGCAGCCGCGACGGTCCGCAACGACCTCGTCGATGCCCTGCGGCGGTGCGGCGTCGAGTGCAGCGGGGTTGCCGGCGTTCTCCCACTCGTCCACCAAGCTCGAGTCGACCGAGCGCACCACAAAGCCGAGCCACGAAATGATGTCACGCAAGCGCTCATCGCGCTTCTCAATGGGAACGGTGCGATCGAGGGAACGATAGGCCTCGGCTAGGTAGCGCAGCAGAATGCCCTCGGAGCGGGCGATGCCAAGCTTTTGGATATAGCCCTTAAAGTCGCTCGCGCTCTCCAACATGTCGCGCAGGACGCTCTTGGGCGAGAGCTGGTAGTCGTTGGCCCAAGGTACTTCCTGGCAGTACTTGTCGAAGGCGGCATCGAGCAAGTCCTCGAGCGGCTTTTCGTAGGTGACGTCCTGGATGCGCTCCAGGCGTTCCTCATATTCGATGCCGTCAGCCTTCATCTCGGCCATAGCGCGGTCGCGCGCGGCGCGCTCCTGTGCACGCAGCACCTGCTTGGGATCCTCGAGCGTTGCCTCGACCATCGAGATCAGATCCATGGTATAGGTCTCGCTCTCGGGGTCGAGCAGCTCCAGCGCGGCAAGCAAAAACGGCGAGAGCGGCTGGTCGAGCGCAAAGTCCTCGGGCAGATCGACCGTCAGCGCATAGTCGATGTCTGGTGCGGCGCCAGCCGGAGCGTCAGGCGCGGGCGGCACCTCGGTGCGAACGACGACGCCGGAATCGATGAGCGTGGCGAAGATTTCGTCGGCACGAACCTCGAGCTTGGCCTTTTCCTCGGGCGTTTGCAGGCTTGTCTCGATGAGGTCGTGCACACGGGCGCGAGCATCGCCGCCCTGCTCGACCACGCTAATCACCATGGAGTGCGTGATACGCAGGCGTGGCTTGAGTGTCTCGGGCTGCGTCTCGATCAGGCGCTCAAAGGTCTGCTTGTTCCATGTGACAAAGCCCTCGGGGGCCTTTTTCTTTTTAATTTTACGGAGCTTCTTGGGGTCGTCGCCCGCCTTGGCCATGAGCTTTGCGTTCTCGATCTCGTGCTCCGGGGCCTCGGCGATCACCATGCCCTCGGTGTCAAAGCCCGAGCGCCCGGCGCGACCAGCAATCTGATGGAACTCACGGGCGCGCAGGCGACGCATCTTGTAGCCATCGAACTTGGTGAGCGCGGTGAGCACCACGGTGTGGATGGGTACGTTGATGCCAACGCCGAGCGTGTCGGTGCCGCAAATGACGGGCAGTAGGCCCTGCTGCGCCAAGCGCTCGACCAGCAGACGATAGCGCGGCAGCATACCGGCGTGGTGCACGCCGACGCCACATCCGAGCAGGCGCTTGAGAATCTTGCCAAAAGCCGTGGAGAAGCTCGTGCCTTTGGCAGCTTCCTTAATAGCCTCGCGCTGCTCCTTGCTGGCAATGCCAAAGTTGGCGAGGGATTGCGCCGTCGCAAGGGCGGCGTCCTGGCTAAAGTGCACGATATAGAGCGGGGCCTCTCCACGGCGCATGGCGAGCTCGACCGTGCCCTCGAGCGAGGTCGTCACGTAGTCGTAGCTCAGCGGCACGGGGCGCGGGGCATCGACGACCAAGTCGCAGGTAGCACCGGTGTGTTCCTCGAGTGAGGCGGCGATGGCAGTGACATCGCCGAGCGTGGCGCTCATGAGCATGAATTGCGTGTGGGGCAGGGTGAGCAGCGGCACCTGCCAGGCCCAACCGCGGTCGGGGTCGGCAAAGTAGTGGAACTCGTCCATGGCCACGCAGCCCACGTCGGCATCTTCGCCCTCGCGTAGTGCGTCGTTGGCAAGGATCTCTGCCGTGCAGCAGATGACGGGTGCCTTGGTGTTGATATGCGTGTCGCCGGTGATCATGCCTACGTTATCGCGGCCGAGCACCTGCACAAGGTCGAAAAACTTCTCGCTGACCAGAGCCTTGATGGGAGCCGTGTAGTAGCAGCGCTTGCCCTGCGCCATGCCCATAAAGAGCATGCCCAGCGCGACAAGCGACTTGCCCGATCCGGTTGGTGTTCCCAAAATGACATGGTCACCGGCGGCTAGATCCATGAGGGCCTCTTCCTGGTGGTCCCACAGCTCAATACCGCGATTGCTCGTCCATTCAAAGAAGCGTTCGAAGGCCTGGTCGGGCGTGAGCCACGGTTCGGGCTCGCTGCCGTCCTCGGGCTCCCACCAGGTGGGGGAGAGCGCACCGAGTGAGCCGAATTCGGCTTCGGTTCCCGTGCCGCCCGAGAACGAGCTGGCGGCGCCGGCGCCGGAAACGGTGCTGGCGGAAGTATCTGTCGTGGTCTGTGCCATGTGGTTGCTTTCTCTCGCGTTTGTCCGCCAACTATTATGGCGTAGCGGCGGCGCGGGGTGCCAGCGCGCGAGAAAATGCAGGAAATGGGCGTTCTGTCCAGCTGTTTGGTGCAGTTGCCAGCTAAGTGAGTAGACTTTTTGCGATATCGCGAGCACATGGCTTTTGCGCAAGGGATCTACCTGCGGTTTTAGTTTCCGTTATGCGGGTTGTGCTTGGCTATTGCAAAAAAGTCTACTCACTTAGGTTTGAGGGTCGTTTGCTGGCGCCTATTTGCGCTTGTTTGCTGACGCCGCGACCATCAGGAGCCCCTAGGACTCCTGCGGCAGGCGCTTCTTGCCTTTGCGAGCACGGTTTCTAAAGTTCTCGACGGCTTCTTCCATGCCCAGGGGTACATAGGTGAGCTCATCGAGGTTTTCGGGTAGGTAGCAGGCAAGGCTTTGCTCCTGTACTCGGCCTGCTGCGAGTTGTTCATCGCTGGGTTGCGCGCCGGGTGTGGCGCAAATGCCATAGACAGCGGCACCCATCTCGCGCGTGCGGCACTCGTACTCGGTCTCGGGATGCTCGGGATGGTCGTGGCGAACGTCGTCACTTACCCAAAGTGTGTCGTAGCCGGCCGCGGCAAACTGCCCCAGGGCATAGTCGCGCAATGGCTTGCTGTCGGTTCGCAGCGTGACGGTGGCGCCGGCTGCAAAGAGCGGGCGGTAGAGCATCAGATGGTCGACATGGACGAGTCGTTTTTTGGCGTACTTGGCCTTGGGCTGTGGCGTGGGAAAGTTAATGGTGATGGCATCGAGCTCGCCTGCGGCAAACAGCTTTGGCAGCGATGCGGCGCCTCGGGGCAGGACGAGTGCGTTGGATAGCTCCTGCTCGCAGATTTTCTGTGCGGCATAGGCGATGCAGATGGGCTCCTGGTCCATGCCGATAAAGAGCGTGTTTGGCTCGTGGGCCGCGCGCTCTACAAGGTACGTTCCCTTGCCGCAGCCCAGATCCAGGTGAAGGTGCTCGAAGGGCTTGCCGCCTGCGGGCGCACAGGCCTTGCGCCAATCTCCGGCATAAGCCTCGGGGCTCGTCTCAATCGCATCGGCGTAGCGCTCCAGGCGCTCCTCGAGCACAAAGTTCTTAGGCGTGCGAACGTGGACGGCTCCCATGAGGCTCCTTGGTCATAAATATGGAACGCGTAGCTGCGCGTTCCGTCAATGGGTTGAAAAAGGGTGGGCATAGTTTGCCCGAAAGATGCGGTGCGGTTCGGCGGCGAGTCGCCGATACCTACAGACGCTTGAGAATCACATAACGGTTGAGCTCGCCGCTGCGGCCGTCGGCATGGAAACGTTCAAGCTCGCGCACGGGGACCTCGCCGCTCTTGTAGAACGTGCGGACGCCACGCACCAGGTCGGTGATCTGCTGATCGTCAAAGTGATGACAATAGCGGTAGGCGTGGCGGTCGTTTTGCCAGCCAATGAGGTGGTCGCCGGCTTCAAACTGCGCTGAATCGTAACCCTCAAACGGCGGGGTGAGCTCGGCGCGGGCCTCGGCACGAACGGCCTTGCGCGCCATGCGCTCGTCGTTCATAAACTCCCAAAAGCTGATGGCGATGATGCCACCTGGGCGCGTCTGACGCACCAGGGCGTCGAGCACGCGTACGCGATACTCGCACGACGGCACGTGGTGCATAAAGCCAAAGCAGACCGAGATGTCGGCGAGCGGGGCGTCGAAAAGCACATCGGGCGTCTCGGCGGGGTTGAGCTTCATGAGGGCGTCGAGCACATCGAGTTCCTGGAAGTGCAGGTTGGGAATGCGCAGCGCGTGGCCATGTGCATCGATGGCCAAGTCTTGGCACGAGTCGACGCCATAGAACTCGAAGGGGCAGCTGGCGTCTGCCGAGGGGTTTGCGCCGTCAACGCCCTTGGCGGCAAGTGCGCCGCCGGCGGCAAAGTTCTCGAATCGCATATTGCCGCAGGCAAGATCGAAGACGCGGACGGGATGCTCAATCGTGGCGACGTCGAGCTGCCCGAGTGCGATATCCATGGTGCGCACCCAGCCGGGCCAAGGGGCCTGGCGCGTATCGGAAAAGGAGGCGGAGTGCTCGCGATAGAACGTATTGTTGAGCTGGATGAGCGATGAGGCGAAATCGCGGTTCACGGCGCGGGACTCCCTCCGTTGGCGGTGCGGAATAAACAGTACGACCATACTACCGTTAACGCCGCAACGGGGACAACCAAGCTACGGGTCATTGCTTTGTTTGGACACATTTCCGCAGCTCACATGTGCCCGCAACCGCCGGTTGTCAAAAATCTCACTAGAATAGGTGGCATGCTTTTGGCAGTGGCGGATAGATTTTTAACTGTGCAAGGCGCCTTAAGAACAAAAACGGTCCGGCGGCACGGCTGGCATCACATAGGAGGAACCATGAATGTAGAAACTGCGCAGCGGCTCGCCGACCTTCGTCGCAGCAAGGGCTTTAGCCAAGAAGGGTTGGCGCGAAAGTTAGGGCTGTCGCGCCAGGCGGTCAGCAAATGGGAGCGCGCGGAGAGCTCGCCCGATACCGAGAACCTGATCTCGCTCGCCAAGCTCTATGGCGTGAGTCTGGACGAGCTGCTCAATCCGAGCGATGAGATCGAGGACGATATCGAGTTTGAGAACGAGGACCGCGCCCGTCAGCGCGAGGCCGAGGCAGCAGAGCGCGCTCGCACCCATGAGGCGGCGGCGCGTGCTACCGAGGCGGCAACGCAGGCGAGTGATGCCGCCGCCAAGGCGGCGCAAGCGGCAAGCTGGAGTGCGCAGGCCGCCAATGCCGCTACGGCGCAGGCGACGAGTGGCGGCGCAGTTGGCTCGACTCCGGTGAAGGGCCCGTTCCAGTCGTTCCCGTATTGGGCCGTGTGCTGGCTGCTGTTCTTTTTGCTGATGTTCCTGTTTGGTGCCGGCCCCTTTGCCGCGCTGATCTTCTTCACGATTCCCATCTATCACTGGGTGGCGCGTGCGCTCGATGGTGATTGGGCGCGTGGAGATATTCAGGTTGGTCCGGCGCCGGTGGCGGCTAGGGCTCAGAATACTTCCGCTTCAGTTGATACTGACGCGGCTACCGCGACCACCGCTGAGCCGATCGCCAAAGAGGGTGATGAATGATGAAGCTTTCGCATGAATCCAAGGTACGCTTGGGCGTTGGCATCGGAGCGTTTGTGCTCATCATCGGGCTTGTATTTGGTGCCTCGCGGCTATTGGCTCATTCCAATATGGTGCGAACGACCGCTATTCTATCCGGCGCTTTGTCTGATTTTGACGATATGTTTGACGACGATGATCTCTTGGATAGCGGTAACTATTCCGCTCGGCCTCAGCAGCTTTCGTGTACGACCTTTGATGCCGATGAGTTTCGCTACCTCGATTTCGATATCGATGCGGCTACGGTGGACGTCAAGGTTATTGATGGTAACAAGGCTCGCGTTATCGAGCGGGGGCGCGTTGCCAAGGGTATGGACTGTCTCTTATACACATCTGACGCTGCCGACGATCTTACGCGTGTAG
>URHU01000007.1:0-31632 GCA_900547715.1 uncultured Collinsella sp.
GAGCTAATAAGGATGTCCATCGACGGCGAGATGGTCGTGAAGAACGGGCGGTTGCGGTCGTAAACGCCGGTGGTCAGGAAGTCAGCGAGCACGTTGTTCTTGTCGCTGGCCACGACGAGTTTGGCGACGGGCAGGCCCATGCGCTTGGCATAGTAGCCGGCCAGGATATCGCCAAAGTTGCCGGTCGGCACGCAGAACTCCACGGCATCGCCGGCCTCGATGGCGCCGGCGCGCAGCAGCTGCGCATAGGCGGCAAAGTAGTAGACGACCTGCGGTACCAGGCGGCCAACGTTGATGGAGTTGGCGCTCGAAAGCACCGTGCCAGCGGCCTCCAGGCGCTCGGCAAGCTCCTTATCGGCAAAGATGCGCTTGACGGCGCTCTGGGCGTCGTCAAAGTTGCCGCGGATGCCGCAGACGGCGACGTTGTCGCCCTCCTGCGTGGACATCTGCAGGTTCTGGACGCGGCTGACCTTGCCCTCGGGATAAAAGACGGTGATGCCCGTGCCCGGAGCGTCGGCAAAACCGGCGAGCGCGGCCTTGCCCGTGTCGCCCGATGTGGCGGTGACGATCATGATGCGCTCGGTGCCGCCGTCCTTGGCGGAAGTGCGGGCCATCAGACGGGGGAGCATCTGCAGGGCGACGTCCTTAAAGGCGCTCGTGGGGCCGCCAAAGAGCTCCATCACATAGGTCTGGGGGGAGTCAGCGCCCGGCGCAGCGTCGAGTTTGACGAGCGGCGTAACCTCTTCACTCGCAAACGTGCCGCGGTATGCCTCGTCGACACACGCCGAAATTTCTTCGGCCGTGTAATCATTCAGTAACATTCCCAACACATCTTGAGCGATTTCAAAGTACGATTTATCTGCAAGCGAGCTGATATCGACCTGCTGAGTGCCAAGCTCGTCCGAGACAAACAAACCCCCGTCGGGAGCGATGCCGGTGCGGATTGCCACCTTACTTGAGCACGATAAAGTGCGTCCTCGTGTACTATGATAAGTTCCCATATAACACTGCTCCTCGGATGCCTTGGTCCCAATCGGTGAAACCATGGTATCAGAGCACGCAAAATAGGTTCGCAGAGGCTTTTAGAAAGGTAACCTCCAGCCCATGATTAAGATTGCCAAGTTTGGCGGCTCGTCGGTCGCCGACGCCGAACACTTTAAGAAGATCAAGGCCATCGTCGATGCCGATCCGGCTCGCCGTTTTGTGGTGGTTTCCGCCTGCGGTCGCCGTTTTAAGGGCGACACCAAGGTGACCGACCTGCTCTATCTGGTCAATGCGCACGTTAAGTACCACGTGTCGTGTGAGGAGCTGCTCGAGGACATTGGCCAGCGCTATTTTGATATCGCTGACGAGCTGGAGCTCACCTATCCCATCCGTGAGGAGTTCGCGGCCTTTGCCGAGCGCGCCCGCTCGGGCGGTTACTCTACTGAGGAGCTCGTAAGCCGCGGCGAGTACTTTACCGCTCGCCTGATGGCTGAGTACCTGGACCTACCGTTCCTGGACGCCGCGACGGTTGTGGCGTTCCATCACGACGGTACGCTCAGCATGAATCGCACCTCCGAGCTGGTGCAGGAGTATGGCCAGCAGGGCGGCTTCGTTATGCCTGGCTTCTACGGCGCGACGCGCGAGGGCCAGATCAAGCTGCTCGATCGAGGCGGTGGCGATATCTCGGGCTCGATCTTGGCCAAGTGCCTGGGCGCCGACCTGTACGAGAACTGGACCGACGTCTCGGGCTTCTATTCTGCTGATCCGCGTATTGTTCCCGAGGCTCAGCCCATTGCGCGCGTTACCTACGAGGAGCTGCGCGAGCTTTCGTACATGGGTGCAAGCGTCCTGCACGAGGAGGCCGTGTTCCCCGTGCGCGAGGCAGGCATTCCGCTGGTCATCAAGAACACCAATGCGCCGCAGGACCCCGGCACCATCATTAGCGAGACGGCTGATGAGGGCGAGGCGGAGCCCATCATTACCGGTGTGACCGGCAAGCGCGGTTTTGTCGCCATTAACGTGGCCCGCGACCGCACCAAGCCGCGCGTCGGCTTTATGCGCCGCGCGCTTTCGGTCTTCGAGCGCTATGACGTTTCCGTTGAGCATATGCCCACCGGCGTCGACCGCTTTGGCGCTGTGGTGCAGGAGCGGGACGTTCACGATTCACTGTACTCGCTCGTGGGCGACATTCAGCAGGAGGTCGAGCCGCTCGAGATCGAGGTTGTCGAGGGTCTGGCACTTATCGCGACCGTCGGCCGTAACCTGCGCGGTCGTGCCGGCATCTCGGGCCACCTGTTTGGCATGCTTGGCCAGGCTGGCGTGAGCGTGCGTATGATTTCGCAGAGCTGCGACGAGATCAATATCATCATCGGTGTGGAGGAGAAGGACTTTGATCTGGCGATTCAGACCATTTACCGCGCCTTCTCCGACGAGAACGGCATTGTGAAGGTCTCCGATCTGGAGGCTCCCGCGCCGGTCGATCCCGCTCTGGTCGCGCTCCACAAGTAGCTGCTATCCCAGTAGATTTTTGGACTTGCCTCAAAAATCTATGGCGGGGCGTTTCGTTTCGGTTTCGTTTCGACGGGGCGGGTTTCGTGCCCGCCCCGTTCTTGTATACACTGGCAACAATAATCGGCCTGCTTGGCGTGCGGGCAAAAGCCACAACCTTTAAAGGGGGAAGCATGAAACAGTACACGGTTGCTATTTTGGGCGCGACGGGAGCCGTGGGCACCCAGATGCTCGAGTGCCTCAACGAGCAGGAGTTCCCGGTTGGCAAGCTCAAGCTGCTGGCGAGCGCGCGTTCTGCGGGCAAGACCGTCGAGTTCCGTGGCGAGCAGATCGTGATCGAAGAGGCTTGTCCCGAGGCCTTTGAGGGCTGTGACATTGTGCTTGGAGCTGCCGGCGACGACATCGCGAAGGAGCTACTGCCCGAGGCCGTCAAGCGCGGCGCCGTCGTGGTCGACAACAGCCATGCCTTCCGCATGGATCCCGAGGTGCCGCTGGTTGTGCCCGAGATCAATGCCGACGACATCAAGTGGCATCACGGCCTTATCGCCAACCCCAACTGCGCGACCATTATCGGCCTGGTTCCCACGTGGCCGCTGCATCAGCTCGCTGGCGTGAAGCGCATGATCGTCTCGACGTACCAGGCGGCTTCGGGTGCTGGCGCCCCCGGTATGGCCGAGCTCGAGGCTCAGCTGGCCGCCCTGGGCCGTGGCGAGGAGATTCCCGAGCCGCGCGCGTTTGCCGCCCAGCTGGCGAGCAACCTGATTCCGCAGATTGGCGGCGTCAAGGAGGAGGGCTTTACCTCCGAGGAGATGAAGTTGCAAAACGAGGGCCGCAAGATCATGCATCTGCCCGAGCTGCGCGTGAACTGCACCTGTGTGCGCGTGCCCGTGCTGCGCTCGCACTCCGAGAGCATCACGCTTGAGTTCGAGCGCGACATCACGGTGGAAGAGGCCCGTGCCGCGCTGGCTGCCGCTCCTGGTGTCAAGCTAGTTGACGACATGAGCGCCGAGGATGCGCACGACCGCTTCCCCATGCCGATGGACACCTCCGACCAGGACCTGATTTGGGTCGGTCGCGTACGTCGCGACATCTCGAACCCCGAGGCCGCGCGTGGCATCACCTTCTGGTGCTGCGGCGACCAAATCCGTAAGGGCGCGGCAACCAACGCCGTCCAGATCGCTAAGCTGCTCTGCGAGTAGTGTGACCTGTCCGGCGGGGGCCGGGCTTGGTTTTCAGAACGTCCTCGACCATGTGTGGCGCCTTGTCCTGCTCCTTCGGAGCCGCGGACAAGGCGCCACACTGGTCTGCGGAGTGTTCTGAAAACCAAGCCCGGCCCCCGCCTGCGGTGACGCTGCTGCAAGCGACCTGCGATGGGGCCGTTGTTGGTTGGGGCCGCTGGGCTGATGTGGGGGCACGTGGCTGTTGCGGGCCCTGATCCCGGCGGCGGCTTCGGCGCTTTGCGCCTGCCGCCTTGGGGGACTGTGGGGCGCGGCCGGCAGCTGCGGCGCGTTCGCGCCTGCTGCCTAGGGTGACTTTGGGGTCGATTGGGGTTGTCTGCACAATTCGCGGTATTATGTTGCGGAGTTTTGAAAGGAGCCGCTGGTGGTCACGACGACGTTTGCTTCGCCTTTGGGCGAAATCTTGCTTGCCGCTGATGGCCGCGGTCTGACGGGACTTTGGTTTGAGGGGCAGGAGCATTTTGGCTCCACGCTTCTCCGGGAAGACTCCGAACATGTTGAAGGCGCCGATGCGGTTTCTGGTGCTGGCGGCATGTCTTCGGTGAATCCGACAAACGGTGCTGCCTCGTCGGTACTTGAGCGTTCTTGGGCTTGGCTGAATGCTTATTTTGCGGGGCAGGAGCCTCGGTTTACGCCGCCGTTGCATATGATTGGTACGGCGTTTCAGCGCGAGGTTTGGTTTGAGCTGCTTTCTATCCCGCGTGGCGAGGTCGCTACGTATGGTGAGATCGCCCAGCGTGTTGCGGCTCGACATCGTGTACCGGGAAACGAAGCACCCGTTGCGTCTCCCCGTGCCGTGGGGGCCGCGGTCGCGCGTAATCCCATTTCGATTATTGTGCCGTGCCATCGCGTGGTTGCCGCCGATGGTTCGCTCAACGGATATGCCGGCGGCCTCGACCGCAAGGAGTGGCTGCTGCGGCTTGAGGGCGCGTACGAGGAGTAACGCTCGAGCACTTTGCATAACTAGGACGCCGTGAAAGGACGAGTCACTGTCCCTTCGCGCTCGGTATGCGTCCAAGCCCTCGGCATCTGGGCCTTAAGTTTGGCTAAGCCATATCCTGCGTATTTGAAAACGTGCAGGTTGAGCAGCTAAGGCTGCGCTAAGGCGGCTGGCGGTGCGCTATCATCGGCAATATCGAAATCTGTATAGCCGCGCGCCAAAGGAACAACTATGAAGCTGATGCTTGCCGAGGACGAACCCGGCCTCTCCCGCGCTCTTACCGCGATTCTTCAACATAGCGACTATGAGGTCGACACCGCCCTCGACGGTCTGACGGCGCTCGAATATCTGCTCGCCAACGACTATGACGCCGCAATCCTGGACATCATGATGCCCGGCATGGATGGCATCGAGGTGCTCAAGCGCACGCGCGCCGCCGGTAAGCGACTGCCCATCATCATGCTCACGGCAAAAAGCGAGGTGTCCGATAAGGTTGAGGGTCTGGACGCCGGTGCCAATGACTATCTGACCAAGCCGTTTGCCGCCAAGGAGCTGCTCGCACGCATTCGCGCCATGACGCGTGCCGCGACGGCAATTGATGCCACGACGCTCAGCGTGGGCAACGTGCGTCTCGACACGGCATCGTGCACGCTTGTGGGACCCTTGGGCGAGGAACATCTGGCCAATCGTGAGTTTCAGCTTATGGAGCTCTTTATGCGCAACGCCGGCACGCGCATGCCCACCGAACGTCTGATGCTCGAGGTTTGGGGCGAGGACGCGCCCGAAGGCGCCAACGTGGTGTGGGTGTATATCTCGTACCTGCGCAAAAAGCTGACGGCGCTGGGTGCCAACGTTGCCATCCTCGCGTCGCGCAATCAGGGATAATCGCTTGAGGTTGTCGAGGAAGGCGAGCAGGCGTGAGCGTGCGCGCGTGGTGCAAGCGCATGACGGAGCGGTTTCACGCCGCCTCGAGTGGTACGGGGCGGGCAAATGCTGTTGACGCATTGGGCCGCCGCCTGCGTCGCAAGTTCATCCTGGTTGCTATGGGCGCCGTGACCGTGGTGCTCACGCTCATCATCGCCGGCATCAACATCGTCAATTATTCGCATGTCTGTAAAATGGCCGACGCTCGCCTGGACTATATCCTGGCGGGCAAGGACGGTATCGATTGGGGGAACGAGCCTAAAGCCGATCCCGGCCAGGATGCGGTTGCCGGCAAGGTTGCTACTGGTAACCGGGCGGCTGTTCGCGACGGGCGTTTTGAAGGCATGACGGCGGAGTCTCCCTTTGACACGCGCTACTTTACGGTGACGATTGCCGCCGGACAGGTTGCCGATGTCAATACGGCCCGCATTGCCGCGGTGGGTGCCAAGCGCGCTGCCAGTATTGCCGCAAAGTTGCATTCCAAGGGTTGGGTCTCGGGTTTTTCTGGCAGTTATCGCTATACGACTGACGTTCAAGACGATGAGACCACCTATGTGTTCGTGGACTGCTCGCGCGAGCTTGCAAGCTTTCATTCGTTTTTGAGCGCGAGCGTGGCAATCAGTTGCATTGGCTGGTTGGCAGTGCTGGCAATTGTGGCGGGCGCCTCGGGTGCGGTGATTCGGCCGATGGTCGAGAGCTACAGCAAGCAAAAGCGCTTTATTACCGATGCAAGCCACGAGATCAAGACGCCGCTAGCTGTGATCGATGCCGCTAACGAGGTGCAGGAGATTGAAAGCGGCGAGAGCGAGTGGACGCAGAGCATTCACGAGCAGGTCGCGCGGCTGACGGCGCTCACGGAGCGTCTGGTATTTTTAGCTCGCATGGACGAGGGCTCGGCGGGCTTTACCATGACATCGATCGATCTTTCGGAGGCAGTAGACAAGGCGGCGGCGCCGTTTGAGTCGGTGGCGGTTTCGCGCGGCAAGCGTCTGTCGACTTCGATTGCGAGCGGCGTGCGGGCCCATGCCGACGCTGCAGCGGTGGCGCAGGTGGTTGAGTTGCTGCTGGACAACGCCACACGCTACGCAAGCGAGGGCAGCGTGATTGAGCTAAGCCTGCGCGCAGCCTCGCGCGGTGCGGGCAAAGGCTCGGCCGAGCTTGTCGTATCGAATGCTGTTGATGAGCTGCCCGAGGGCGACCTGGACCGATTGTTCGACCGCTTCTATCGTGCGGACGTGTCGCGCAGCTCCAAGACGGGCGGCTCGGGCGTGGGCCTATCCGTGGTGCGTGCCATCGCCGAAGCCCATGGTGGGAGCGCTTCTGTCTGCGGCCACGGCAACCAGATCACCTTCACCGTCCGCCTCTAAAACCTGCCAAAATGAACCTGTCCCTTTTTGGTCGGTGCGAAATGGGTAATACTAAGGAGTTATCCGACCAGATGGGAATTAATCGATGGCTTATATCGAATTCAAAGACGTCATCAAGGCGTACGGCGAGGGCGATGCTCGCATTCACGCGCTCGACGGCGCGAGCTTTACCGTTGAGCGCGGCGAGCTCGCCATTATCCTGGGCGCCTCGGGTGCCGGCAAGACTACGGCGCTCAACATCCTGGGTGGCATGGATACGGTAACCTCCGGCACTGTGACGGTGGACGGGCGCGACGTGAGCTCCGCTAACGAGGCGCAGCTCGTGGAATACCGCCGCGCCGACGTCGGCTTTGTCTTCCAGTTCTACAATCTGGTCCCCAACCTGACGGCGCTCGAAAATGTTGAGCTTGCGGCGCAAATCTGCCCTGATTCGCTCGATGCCGAGCAAACGCTTTGCCAGGTTGGCTTGGGTGAGCGCCTCGCCAACTTCCCCGCGCAGCTTTCGGGCGGCGAGCAGCAGCGCGTGTCCATTGCCCGCGCACTGGCAAAGAACCCCAAGCTGCTTTTGTGCGACGAGCCCACGGGCGCACTTGACTATAAAACCGGCAAGCAGATCTTGCAGCTGCTGCAGGACACTTGCCGCAAGCAGGGCATTACGGTCATCATCATCACCCACAACTCCGCGCTGGCGCCCATGGCCGATCGCCTGATCCGCTTTAAGAACGGTCGCGTGGAGAGCGAGACGGTCCAGCAAAATCCCGTGCCTATCGAGACGATCGAGTGGTAGCGCCCATGGACCAAGACCGCCAAAACAGCCTACGCCGCGACGCGCAGAACACGGAGCGCGAGCAGGATTTTACGACCTACCGCACTGCCCAAAGCTCAAACGATATGGTGCCGACGGTTTTTCGCCGTGGCATCTACCGCACAATCCGAGGCAGTCTTAAGCGCTTTTTGTCAATCGTGGTCATCACCGCGCTTGGCGTGAGCGTGATGTGCGGCCTTAAGGCGGGTTGCGAGGACCTGTGTGATTCGGTTGATGCCTACTTCGACCAGCAAAATGTCTATGACATTAACGTGCAGTCGACCTATGGCCTGACTGACGATGATCTCGACGCCATACAAGAGGTCGATGGCGTCGAAACGGCCGAGGGCATCTACACCGAGACCGCCTACACCGCCGTGGGTACAACGCGCGAGCGCGTGGTCGTGCAGAGTCTCTCCAAGGAGAACATCGATCAGCCGGTGCTCGTGAACGGCGATTTGCCCGAGAGCGCTGATGAAGTCGCGTTGACTTCGAAGTTCCTGAAGGCATCGGGCACGAAAATCGGCGATACGGTGCGTTTTGCCGCCAATGACGCGAGCTCGTCCAATCAAAGCGCCAAGGACCAGTTTGCCGCGGGCGATTACACCATTACGGCCGAGGTCCTCGACCCCACTGATGTGAGCTCCGACTCGACAGTCAACGCCTTTCGCGCTGCTTCGGCGGCGGACTATAAGTTCTATGTGAGCGAGGACGCCGCGACATCTTCTTCCTACTCCGCGGTCCACGTGATCGTCGAGGGAGCCAAGAGCCTCAACTCCTATTCGGATGCCTACGCGGCAAAGATCAATGAGGTCAAGGGCAATATCGAGAAGATCCGCGAGGAGCGTGAGAAGGCGCGCGCCCAGGAGCTGACGGTCGACACGCCGGCGAGCTTGGACGCGGCCGAGCGCCAGGCGAATATGCTCTTTGGGATTGAGCAGGACAACATCAATCGCATGGCAGAGGGCAGCGAGGAGCGCGTGCAAGCGCAGACCGACCTGGATCAGCGCCGCGCCGCCGCCGACCAGCAGTTTGCCGATGCCCGCGCCGAGCTTTCCGATCTGGGCGAATGCACCTGGTACATCCAGGACCGCGGCAATATCGCAAGCTACTCGAGCGTGGAGAGCGATAGCTCGTCAATTGAGGCTATCGCCACGGTGTTCCCGTTCATCTTCTTTATCGTCGCCGTGCTCATCAGCCTCACCACCGCCACGCGTATGGTCGAGGAGGAGCGTACGCTTATTGGCCTGTACAAAGCGCTCGGCTATTCGCGCGGGCGTATTCTGTCCAAATACGTGGACTACTCGCTGTGGGCGTGTCTGATCGGCGGCGTGCTCGGCAACATCATCGGATTTGTGGGCCTGCCGCTGTTCCTGTTTACGGTGTTCGACGACATGTATTCACTGCCTCAGATGCTGCTTTCGTACGACATCGTGTCGTCGCTCGTGTCGGTGGCGCTGTTTGCCGTGGGCGTGGTGGGCGCCACGATTATCGCCTGCCGCCACGAGATGGCCGAGACCCCGGCCTCGCTCATGCGCCCCAAGGCCCCGCGCGCCGGCTCGCGTATCTTGCTCGAGCGCATCGGCTTTATCTGGCGCCGCATGGGCTTTTTGAACAAGGTGGCAGCACGTAACCTGTTCCGCTACAAAAAGCGCGCCTTTATGACCATCTTCGGTATCGCGGGTTGCACCGCGCTTGTGATCTGCGGTATGGGTATTCGCGACACGTCGGTCGCGCTTTCGCCCAAGCAGTATGGGCATATCACGCGCTATGACTTGCTGGCGGTCGCCAACCCCGATGACTTTACGCAGACGTGCGCGGCGTTGGATGAGCGCAGCGCAGCCAATGATTCCAACGTGACCGTAACTTCGACGCTGCCGATCATGACTGACAACGTTACCTTTACGTTTGGCGGCAAGAGCGAGACCGTGCAGCTGATCGTGGTGCCCGATGACCGCATGAACGATCTGGACGACTACGTGTGCCTCGAGGACGAGTCCAAAGAGCCGCTATCCTTGCGTGACGGAGATGTGTACCTGAGCAAGAGTTCACAGCTGGTGCTGGGGATTCAACCGGGCGATACGGCGCACGTCCAGGATTCGTCGCTCAACGTAGCCAAGGTCAAAGTCAGCGACATTTCGCTCAACTATCTGGGCAACACGCTTTACATGACGCAGGGCACCTATGAGCGCGCGTTCGGCCGAAGCGCGCGTCTTAACGGCATCTTTGTGCTGCTTAAGGGTTCATCTTCTGACCAGATTGCGTTTAGCAAGAAGCTTAAAAGCGACGGTTGGCTCACCATCTCGAGCACGGCCGAACATTGGGAAAACTATGAGGCGAACTTTACTATCATCAATTCCGTCGTGGTGCTCGTGACCTTTATGGCGGCGTGCCTGTCGTTTGTGGTGGTGTTTACGCTGTCCAACACGAATATCTCCGAGCGCGAGCGCGAGCTGGCGACCATCAAGGTGCTGGGCTTCCGCCGTGGCGAGGTGCACCACTACGTCAACAAGGAGACGTTGATCCTCACGGCGATTGGCACCGCACTGGGCGTGCCGCTGGGTGGCCTGCTTGCCGAGAGCTTTACGTACATCCTGCAGATGCCGTCGCTGTACTTTGACGTTGAGGTCGAGCCGCTGAGCTATGTGCTTGCCGTGGTGCTGTCCTTCGGCTTTACGATTATCGTCAACCTCGCCACCAACCGAACGCTCAACAAGATCGACATGGTCGGCGCCCTCAAGAGCGCCGAGTAACCTGTCCTGGGATTCAAGTTCTAGCGAGCTGCCGACGCGCCCGCAGCAGCATTTTTGCATAAACTGCCCCGCCAAATGCATACTTTGACAGGGCGGTTGCTTTTTGCCCACAGGTACCCCCGGGGGCGCCGTGCAAATTTCGGAGTATTCAGCGTCCCGGGGTCCGCGGGCGCGGGGGCGGGGGTGCAAAACTGCGCTGAAAGCCCCGATTCTGAGTCCCAACGCCTCTAGAGCCGCTCGTTTTTTACAGGATGCGGCCCATGGTGCCTGCCTTTCGCCCAAAATCCAGTATGCAGGCACCCTCGGCTGCTGAATACTCCCAAAAATGCACGCCGCATCCTACCCCAGGCACCCGTAGCAAGAAGACGAATAGCCTCGGCCTCCCTAGTTACCGCAGGAGGCCCTAGGGCTTACCTCCCAAATCTTTCCGCAGGACGGAAGGACCCCGCCGCGCGAAGCGCACGGCGGGGTCCTGACATGTCCGAGGACGATTTGGGAGGTAAGCCCTGGGGTCTCCGATGAGAGCAGTTTCGGCCGAGGCTATTCGTCGCCGAAGCTGATGCCCAACGCCTTGGCCTCGCGCACCAGATTGCTCTGGGGGTCGACAAACTTGAGCTTGCCGGCGACCTCCTCGAGCGGCATGTGGCACATCTTGCCGTCACGCAGGGCAATCATGTAGCCAAACTCGCCGCGCAGGCAGCCGAGCGCCGCCTCGACGCCGCACTGGGTCGCAAAGATGCGGTCCTGGGCATCGGGCTGGCCGCCGCGCTGCGTGTGGCCGGGGATGGCGACGCGGGTCTCGCGACCGGTCTTGGCCTCGATCTCCTTGGCGATGTCGTAGACAATCGACGGGCTCGTGCGCTCGGCAAGCTTCTTCTTGTACTCCTTCTTGGACAGCGCCGCGTCCTCCTTGGAGATGGCACCCTCGGCGACGGCCACGATGGTGAAGCGGCTGCCGGTTTCCATGCGATGCTCGATGGTCTTGATGACGTTATCCATGTCGTAGGGGATCTCGGGAATCAAGATGACATCCGCGCCGCCCGCGACGCCGGCGTACAGCGGAATCCAGCCAACCTTGTGGCCCATGATCTCGATAACAAACACGCGGCCGTGACTCGAGGCGGTGGTGTGGATGTCGTCGATGCACTTGGTGGCGACGTCGATGGCGCTCGTAAAGCCAAACGTCAACTCGGTGCCCCAGGTGTCGTTATCGATGGTCTTGGGCAGGGCGATAACGTTGAGGCCCTCTTCGCGCAGGCGGTTGGCGGTCTTGGTGGAGCCGTTGCCGCCCAGCATAAACAGGCAGTCGAGCTGCAGCTTATGATAGGTGTGGACCATCGCGGGCACCTTCTCAACGCCATCGGCCTCGGGAGTATCCAGGCGCTTGAACGGCGTGCGGCTCGTGCCCAGGATGGTGCCGCCGCGGGTGAGGATGCCGCTAAAATCGGCGGGCGTCATGACGCGGAACCTGCTGTAGATAAGGCCCTGGTAGCCGTCCTCAAAACCATAGATCTCGATAGGTTCTTCGCTATTGGTCATAAGCGTTTTGACGATGCCGCGCATGGTGGCGTTGAGCGCCTGGCAGTCGCCGCCACTAGTAAGAAGACCGATTCTAAGCATGGTGAATCCTTCCGGGCAAGTTATAACATGCGCATAAGTTTACCCCCGCACACTGTTGATACGGGGGTAAAACGTGTTAGCTCAAGCGTATGGAAATGTAAGCAACGTCAGGGAACGTAAGGTCGACGGGCCTGGCTCCTTACAGTGCGAAGGCATCGACGTTGCCCCAGTGACGGCGCAGCGTGATGGCGGCAGCGGGCTCGGTATTGTCAAAGACGACCGACCATTGTGTATTGCTGGTGATGTCTTCCGGATTGGGCTCTTGCGCTGCGGCGCGTAGGGCCTTCCAAGCGACTGTCTCGTCCTGGGCACCGACATGGGCGTCAAGGACATCGGCGATTGCGACGGCGCGCTCCTTACCATGGCCCAGCTCGCCATTCTTTTGATTGGGCAGCACTTCGTCTCCATAGCAGGCGTAGAAGTTCGTAACCTGGCGTATAGGAGTCGCTTTGAAAGCACGGTCGGGGTCGCGCGGATCCCACTCCACCACCCGCGCGTCACCGGCGGCGTCGTTGATAAAGAAGTGGTAATCGCGTCCTGCCATGGCGTGCATGTCGTAGGCGGAAAGCAGGTCGACAGCTTCTTGCGTGGTGGCGGCACGGTCGAGCACCAGACGGATGGCGAGCGAGGTATTGATGACGGGACGTTGCGTGTCCTGGTCACAGGGCTTGGAATCCAGGGTGAGTACGGCAATGGACACGCCGCATTCGTTAACGCCGTCGAGCTGGGCAAACGGGCCCATGAGTGCGGCGGCGCGTCCGGCGACGGAGCCAAGTGGAGTGTTATCGCCCAGGTTGTTAAGGGCGGCAAACCCGATGGAGGCATAGCCGCCGCGTGGGTGATTGCGCACCAGCAGCGCCGAGGTGTCGTCCTTAAAGTCGTAATTGCGACCGGTGCGCACGCGGCCTTCGGCATCTACGGCAGCAAAGGCGCTGCAGGCAAACTGGGGCGCCTGGACATGCGCCGGCACGCCGGGCAGCACCTGCGCCACCACGGCATCGATGTAGGCCTGGTCGTCGCGCACGCCAGCGGCGATGATGCGATCAAGATCGTAGTCGTAGGCGATGTCGATTGCGTACAGGTCATAGCTATCCGCGTAGCCAGTCAAGCGTTTGAGCGACGCGGCGGACTTGATTTGCTTGCGGTAAACGATACCGGTGGCAGCGGCAAGGCCGACGGCGACTCCCGCGACACCGCAGGCGATGGCAATGTTACGTGGCTTCATGACGACTCCTCTCGTCCTGTTAGCGCAATTGTCGCAAAAGGAGCGCGGGCATGATGGCTCAACTTGGTGAGTGGTGCGGAATTAAGCACGGAATGAAGAGTGCGGTGCTGGCGTGGCGGGGTATGCTGGAGGGGACCATCAACCCAGCGAAAGGGGAGAGCATGACGGATCAGGAAACGCCCGAGCGCGCGCATGTGACGGCCGATGATATCGAGGCCGCCAACGACCTTATCGACTTTATCGAGGCATGCCCCAGCATGTTCCACACGGCGGCGACCATTATGGCCGAGCTCGACGAGGCGGGCTTTACCTACCTGCCCGAGAACGCGGCGTGGGACATCGAGCCGGGCGGGCGTTATTACACGCAGCGCAACACCTCGAGCGTTGTTGCCTTTAAGGTGGGCGAGGACCTGGCCGCGACGTGGGGCGAGGACGGCGTTGCCGGCGACTATCATTTTCAGCTCGCGGCGTCGCACAGCGATTCGCCGACGTTTAAGGTCAAGGCCGTGCCCGAGCTCGACGGCGCGGGCGAGACGCTGCGCCTGAACACCGAGGCCTACGGCGGCATGATCGACTACACCTGGTTCGATCGCCCGCTGGCGCTCGCGGGCCGCGTGTTGGTGCGCGAGGGTGACCGCATTGAGAGCCGCCTGCTTGCCACCGAACGCGAGGTCGCTATTATCCCGAGCCTTGCCATCCATATGAACCGTGGCGTCAACGAGAGCTTTGCTCCCAACCGAGCCGTCGACCTGTGCCCGCTCATCAGCGCCGGCGAGCTTAAGCAGGGTGACTTCGATGCCCTGATCGCCGAAGAGCTGGATGTTGAGCCCGAGCAGATTCTGGGCCGCGACCTGTTCCTGGTCAATCGACAGGATGCGCGTATTTGGGGCTGGGCCGATGAGTTTATCTCGACGCCCAAACTTGACGATCTGGCCTGCGCCTACACCTCGCTGCAGGCATTTTTGGGTGCCGAGAACGCGCACGACGTTTCGGTCTTCTGCTGCTTCGATAACGAGGAGGTTGGCTCCGAGACCAAGCAGGGCGCCATGTCGACGTTCTTGGCCGACGCGCTGCGCCGCATTAACGGGTCGCTGGGCTTCGATGACGAGTCGTACCACCGCGCCCTTGCCGCCTCGATGCTCGTGAGCTGCGACAACGCGCATGCCGTGCACCCCAACCACGCCGAGAAGTGCGACGCCCGCAACCAGGTCGTGCTCAACGGCGGCATTGTCATCAAGGAAGCCGCCAACCAGCACTACTGCACCGATGCCTTTAGCCGCGCGGTGTTCCAGGCTATTTGCGATGACGCCGACGTACCCACGCAGGCCTTCGCCAACAAGAGCGATATGGCCGGCGGTTCTACCCTGGGCAATCTGTCCAATATGCAGGCGAGCATGCATGCCGTGGACGTGGGTCTGCCGCAGCTTGCCATGCACTCGAGCTACGAGACCGGCGGCGTGCGCGACGTGATGTACACCATCCGCGCCCTCACCGCCTTCTACGAGCGAAACCTAACCATCAACGGCGCCGAAAGCGTAGAACTCTAAAACCTGCCAAAAAGGGATGTTAATTTTGGCAGGTTTTATCTGGGCGAATGCAAAGGGTGGAACCGAACTGGATCGGTGATACGTAGCCGCCGAGGTGCAGTGTGCCTCGGCGGCTTTTTGTGTACAGAGTACGGCTAATGCTTGTAAATGCTATACATGCTTTACGTATCTACCATAGAGTTTTATGATAGTTCTGAAGTATTAAGGAGGGGCCATGACCACAACAGCCGCTCAGATCAACGTACGTCTCGATGCCGATCTTAAAAGGAGCGGGGACGCCGCTCTCTCCAGGGCCGGTATGACGCCGAGCCAAGCGGTGCGAGCGCTCTGGCAGCTTGCGGCGTCGCTGGCCGATCGCCCCGGTGCGCTCGAGGATATCCTGCTGCCCAGTCGTGCCCGGGCGGAACAGCGCGAGCGCGAAAAGGCCGCCAAACGTAAGCTCGAGCTCATGGATCAGGGGTCGAAGCTGTTCGCTGCCGCTTGCCGTGAGTCGGGAATCGATATGGTCAAGGCTCAGCCATCGGACGACGAAGAGCTCAAACGGAATGCCTATGCGGATCGCTATGGCGAGGAGATGAGCTGGCTCTGTGAGTGAGACTCCAAAGCGCATCTTGGTTGACACCAACGTGTGGCTCGATTACTTCATTCCCTCACGACGTGGTCGTTCGGTGGCGATTGAGTTTTTACGCGATGCATGCACGGCGCAGGTGGATTTGCTGTATGCGGCGACATCGTCCAAAGACCTGTTCTATTTGATTTCAAGCGAACATAGGGCATGGTATCGGCGAGAGCACGGTTCGCTTTCCCAGTATGCCGCTACGGCGGCGACTTCGCTTGCATGGGATTGTCTTAGCGTGTTGTCGCAGCTTGCCACGCCAGTGCCCTGTGACCTGAGCGACATATGGATGGCGAGCAGGCAGCGTGAGCTCCATAGCGATTACGAAGACGATTTAATCATTGCGGCAGCGATACGCGCTCAAGCAGATCTACTGGTCACCAACGATGTCAAACTCTGTTCGCATGCGCCCGTCGCAGCAATGAGTGTAGAAGACGCAAAAAATTACTTAGCAACGCTCTAGCAATTTGAAGATCCCGCAGGTCGAACAAAAGTCAGCGAGAGCCCGCCGTTTGCGCCAAGGTGCCGTGAAATGAAAAGGCGTGACCTCCTGGTCGCGCCTTTGAAATTGAACGGCAGATTGGCCAAACGGCGGGCTCGCAGCGTCGAGCAGTTCCGGCGTTTGGTAAAACGCCGGAACAAGATTAGTGCTCTATCCAACAACGTAAAGTTTCGCCGGCTTGTAGATGACGCAGATTCTCTGCGGCAATGTCGACCACATTGTTGAGCGTGGCGGCCAAGTGGAACCAGCCGGAGACGTGCGGCGTGATGAGCATGTTGGGCGCATCCCACAGTGGGTTTGTCTCAGGCAGCGGCTCGGGGTCGGTGACGTCGACCGCAGCGCCGGCAAGGTGCCCGGACTCGAGTGCCGCAACCAAGTCGTCGGCAACCACAAGATCGCCGCGGCCGCCGTTGGCAAAGAAGGCGCCCGGCTTCATCGCGGCGAAGAACTCGGCGTTCGCCAGGCCGCGGGTCTCGGGTGTGCTGGGCATAAAGGATGCGACGACGTCTGCCTCGGCCAGGCGCTCGGGCAGGGCATCCATGCCGTCCATGTCCTCAAACACAATGGGGTAGACGAGCGGATGGCGCTTGATGCCGCGGACGTGTGCGCCCATGCTGCGGCAGAGCGTGGCAAAGTGGCCGCCGATATCGCCCGCGCCCAGCACCAGCACGTTGGCATTTTTGAGCGAGGTAACCGGCCCCAAATCCTCCCAGCGATGCTCGCGCTGCAAGTCGTGATAGCCGGGCAGGCGCTTGATCATGGAAAGGACCATGGCAAACATGTGCTCGCTCACGGCCTGGCCGTAGGCGCCCACCGAGCAAGACAGTTTGGCGTCGGCTGGCACGGTGCCGGCGGCAAGGTAGTCGTCATAGCCGGCGGTCTGCAATTGCAACAGCTGGAGATGCTCGCATGCCGTGAGCATGTCAGGGTCGATGTTGCCCAGGATCACGTCGGCATCGGCGACCTGCTTGCGCGTGGCGGCGTCGGCGCTCGTGTAGATAAAGTCCTCGCCCGGAGCGCTCGACTCAAGAATTGCGCGATGGCGGTCGTTGACAGGCAACAAAACCAGGATGTTCACAAGCAGTCCTCTCCGCTCGACCTGCCAAAAAGGGACAGGTTTATTTTGGCAGGTTTTATCAGGCAAAACGTTCAAATAAAACGCCGGGCTTCGCGATGGTTAACATATCCATCGCGAAGCCCGGCGCATTCACGGCTACCAGCTCAGCAGCTCGTAGCCATCCTCGGTCACCACGAGCTGTACCTCGCACTGGGCCGAATCGCTGCCGTCCTTGGTGCGCACGCACCAACCGTCACCCTTGCTGATCTTGATGTCGGGCGCTCCGGCGTTGACCATGGGCTCGATGGTAAAGACCATGCCCGGAGCCATGATGGTGTCCACATCGGGCGCCTCGGTGGTAAAGCCCACAAACGGGTCCTCGTGGAACTCCTTACCGATACCGTGTCCGCCGTACTCGCGCACCACGCTAAAGCCGGCGTCCTCGACGGTCCTTTGCACGGCCTCGGCCATAACGGACAGCGGCAGCCATGGCTTGACGGCCGCCAGACCCGCCTCCACACTGGCGCGGGTGACGTCGACCAGGCGTTGACGCTCTGCCGAGACCTCGCCGATGCAGAACATGCGGCTCGAGTCGCTAAAGTAGCCGTCCAAGATCGTGGAGCAGTCGACGTTGATGATGTCGCCCTCGTGCAGCACATCCGCATCGCAGGGGATACCGTGGCAGACGACGTCGTTGATCGAGGTGCACACGCTTTTGGGGTAGCCCTCGTAGTTGAGGTCGGCCGGCGTGCCACCGTGCTCGACGGTGTAGTCGTAGATCATCTGGTCGATCTGGTTGGTGGTCATGCCTGCGGCGATATGCTCGCCCACATAATCGAGCACGCCCACGTTGATGGCGGCCGAGCGCTTAATGCCCTCGATATCGGCGGGCGTCTTGTAGAGCGTGCGGGGCAGAACCTCCCAGCCCTCTTCCCACAAGCGCTCGAGGCGCTCATCAAAGGCGCTATGGCATTTCTTGTATTTCTTGCCGCTGCCGCACCAGCAAGCGTCGTTGCGGCCGGGCACGGGTCCTTTGTCATACATGGCTAACTTCCTTTCATTCGCAGCTAGTATAGCCCACCCACGCGTCCATAAAAGTTGCGGTGATATAGTTCCGATTTAAGCGGTTTAACAGCACAAATAGGAACTATATCACCGCAACTGATGGGGCGGGATGGCGGGCACTAGCTGCTGCGTGGTTTTGTTAGTAGCTCACCTGGCAGGGGATGCCGAGGGCTTGGACGCGCGCGGCAATGGCGTCGAGCACCTCGGGCGCTGCTTTGGCAAGGCCGGCGACCGGTGTCTCGCGCGCCACCGTGTAGATGGTCGCTTCTTGCGGGCGAATGCGCTCAAGCGCCGCGAGCCAGGGGGCAACGTACTCCTCGCCGGTGTTGTCGATGGGCTTGCCCTGATACTCGCCGGTCAAAAAGATCGTCTGGATAATAACGTGACCGTCAAAGCTCGCGAACGTCTCGATTTGGTGCTCGACATCGTAGGGGCCAACAGGCTGGTCGAGCAGCTGGATAAACGCCGGGTCGACGGTATCGAGCTTAAGAATGTTGTCGTCGACCATCATGAGCGCGTCGTGCACCTCGGGGCGGTCGGCGCGCGTGCCGTTGGAGAGCACGGCGATCTTGGAGTTTGGGGCAAGCTCGTCGCGCAGCGCGACGGCGCCGGCGATGGCCTGCGGAAACTCCGGTGCGGCGGTGGGCTCGCCGTTGCCGGCAAACGTGATTACATCGGGGAGCTCGCCCTCGGCTGCCATCTCGCGCAGCTTTGCCTCGAGCGCGTCGAGTACCATGGAAGCTGTGTTGTACGGCTCATGACAGGGGCGCTCGGCGTTGAGGCCGTTTTCGCAGTAAATGCAGTCGAACGTGCAGATTTTGCCGCTGGCCGGCATCATGTTGACGCCGAGCGAGAGACCAAGGCGACGGCTGCGAACGGGCCCAAAGATGGGGCTGGCATTCAAAAACGTAGACATAGGCATATGCTCCTCAAGACAATTGTGCCTAAGCATAGCATCGGCTCCAAAGCAGGGTGCGGGCTCTTGCTTTACAAGTTTCGTTTTTTCACGTCGCTCATTATGCCGTGTCATGAAAAGCCTCGGGTCGGGTACAGTTAATCTGTTAACAAGGCGTAAGGCAATACGGGTCCATCCAACCACACTGACGTGCAACTGGATGAGCATTGATGATGGGGGCACAACATGGATTTTACGGTCGAGAATGCGGGCACCACGATTGCCTGTCGCGAATATGCCGGCCCGGATGTGTCGCCTGATACTCCTGCCTTGGTGTGCGTGCACGGCGCTTGTGTCGACGGCACATTTTTCGACGGCATCGCTTGTGAGCTCAGCCGTAACTACCGCGTAATTGCCTACGACCGCCGCGGCTGTGGTGGCAGCAGCGAAGCGGCAGACGGCAGCTATGATCTTTCCACTCAGGCCGCCGACCTGCAGGCCGTGATCGAACACGTTGGCGCTCCGACAAATGTGCTTGCGCACAGCGCCGGTACGTTGGTGGCGCTGGAGCTTCTTCGCACCGAACCCCATCTCGTCGCCCGTGCGATTCTGCATGAGCCGGCTGTGTCGGCCGAAGGCGCCGGCATGGGCGCAGCTCCGATTTTGCTCGATATGATTGCGGCTGGAAAGGTTTCAAGGGCGCTTCGGCTCTTCTTGGGAGCTCTCGGCGACTTGGACCCCGAGGCTCCTGGGACGACCGAAGCGGAAGCCAAGCATGCCCTGCGCAATGGTCGTTGCTTTATGGCCAATGAATACGGAACAAATATGACATATGCTCCCGACTGGGAGCGCGCCCGCGCGTCAAAGGCGGTGTCGGCCGTGTTTTTGGGCGAGCTTTCGGTCGATACACCTCGCGAGGCTGGTACGAGGGTGGCGGCTGAGCTTTTGGGCTGTCCACTCGTAATGGTTCCCGGCGCGCACAACGGCCTGCGCGATCGCCCGACAGCGGCTGCCCAGACTGTCCGTGGCATCCTGGGGTTCTAACAGCTGCAAAAAACAAAACAGGCTTCACTCGCAAACGTTTCGGCCGTGTCAACAAATGTGCTCAAGACCTCACGTCTGCGGCTTCAATCGCGCCGTCTGCCAGGTCATAAAAATGTAACAGCATTCACGTGCTTACCTGCATCGGCAAGGTGTTACCCTTGTAGCATTTGGAACCCACCGCTACCATGCGAAACTATCGAAAGGGCCCCATATGCTCAATAATCACGAGGTCAATCTAACCGACGAGGAGGCTGCCGCTGAGGTCGCCCGCGTCGCGAAGACCTACCCCGTGGTGCGTTTGCTGTCGGCCGATCAGATTAAGAGCGAGCCTAACTGCCTGCTCGCCGGCGATCGCTGCCCTTGTCTGCGTCAGTCGAGTCTTGAGGCTTTGGCAGACTCCGATGAGGTGTCGGAGCAACTGCTCAACGATGGTGTTGAGTACCGCGCTCGCCTACGCCCTCTAAAGGTCGAGGGCGAGCCTCGCGTCTTGCTGATGGTGCGTCCGATTGATGAGCGGGAGGCTGCAGAAGAGGACCTTGTCTACACCGATGTGCTGACGAGCGTGCGCAATCGCCGATATTACGAAGAAAAGCTCCGTAGCGCTCGCATGAAGGCTGGCGTGGCGGTGATCGACCTTGATGATTTTAAGGTCTTCAACGATACGTGTGGCCATCATGCCGGCGACCTTGCGCTCGGTGCTGTGGCGACGGCCATACGCGGCGGTATTCGTTCGACTGACGAACTTGTGCGCTATGGCTGCGACAAGTTTGTGGTCGTCATGCCCAATATTCCCTCCGATGACTTCACCCGTCGCCTGCATCAGGTGTCCGATGCCGTTCATTCCACGATTGTTCCGGGCCATGAGTACGTGAGCCTGACGGCATGTGTTGGTGGCGTTCGCATTCATGGCGAGACGGTCGATGAGGGCATTGGCCGCGCTGTCCAGTTATTGAGCCGCGCTAAGGCAAAAGCCGGTACGGTCGTGACCGATGCCGATTCCATCGAAGCCTTCCAAAGCGAAAAGCCTTTGGTGCTTATTGTCGATGACTCCGAGATGAACCGAGCCATTCTCAACGAGATGCTCAAGGACGAGTATTGCATCCTCGAGGCCGCCAACGGTCGTACGGCGCTCGACATGGTCGACCGCTATGGCGATGAGCTGTCGCTCGTGCTGCTGGATATTGTCATGCCGGGCATAAGCGGCTTTGAGGTGCTGGCCGATCTGTCGCGCCGATCGGGTATCGACAATCTGCCTTTCATCATGATTTCGAGCGAAGATTCCGATGATATGGTTCTGCGCGCGTACGAGCTGGGCGCCTCGGACTATATCAACCGCCCGTTTGACTCCCGTGTCGTGCGCCGCCGTGTAAGCAATACCATCCGCCTATACGCCAAACAGCGCCGCCTGACGAGCCTGCTGTCCCAACAGTACAACGAGCGCGTCAAGAACAGTCGTATGCTCATCGACATCATGGCCGGCGTCATGGAGCTTCGCAATGGCGAGAGCGGCAGGCACGTTACGAATATCGAGAAGCTGACCGAGCTGCTGCTTGGCTGTCTGGTCCGGCGTAGCGACACGATCTCCCTCGACAATGAGGAACGCTCCACGATCGCCCTGGCTTCGGCGCTGCACGATATCGGCAAGATGTCGATAGACGATGCGATTCTCAACAAGCCCGGATGCCTTACGCCCGGGGAGTTCGAGATTATGAAGACGCATACCACGATCGGTGCCGACATGCTGCTCGAGCTGGGCCGCCATCACGTCGGCAATGCGCTTATGGAATATGCGTACCAGATTGCGCGTTGGCACCACGAGCGCTGGGACGGCAAGGGTTATCCCGATGGCCTTAAGGGCAACCAGATTCCCATCGCCGCACAGGTGGTTTCGGTGGCTGACGTGTACGATGCGCTGACGAGCGTGCGTGTGTACAAGGACGCTATCCCGCACAAGGAGGCTATCCAGATGATCCTGGACGGTAAGTGCGGTGAGTTTAACCCGCTGTTGCTCGACTGCCTGCTCGAGGTGCAAGACCAAATTGCCGAGACATTGGCACGCCCCGCCGATGTCGTCGCGTTTCCTACGATTTAGTTTGACCAAAGGAGTTTTTAATCCATGATTTCCATGCGTGAGGCGTATGAGAAGATCGGCGCTAATTATGATGACGCGTGCGCTCGGCTGATGGGCGGGGAAATGCTTGCCCGCTTTGCCCTCAAGTTTTTGGATGACGAGAGCATGGACAAGCTGGAGGCCGCCATGGCGGCGGGAGACGCCGAAGGTGCGTTTATGGCAGCGCACACGCTCAAGGGCGTGAGCCAGAACCTGGGATTCGATAATCTGTACGAGCCGGCGGTCGTGGTGACCGAGGCGTTGCGCGGCGCCGATGCCGTTGACGGCGCTCGCGAGGGAATGCATGCGTTGCAGCAGCAATATGCGGCAACGATGTCGGCCCTGCGCGAGGCGGCCGAATAAGAGCTTGCGGGCCTTGGGCTGCGTGCCGGCAGCATATAGGTAATAGGGCGCCCCGTCGGACCATGTGGCCGGCGGGGCGCCCCTTTTGTGTTGTGCTGTCCGTGAACTAACGGGCCTGCTTGACCTTTGCCGCTGCCTCGACAAACGACTTCCACAGGTTAAAGTCGGTCTCGAGCGTCTTCCACGTGTACTCGGGGTGCCATTGCACACCCAAGCAGAACGGCTGGCCTTCGACCTCGATGCACTCGGGAACGCCGTCGGTTGCCTTGGCGACCAAGCGCGTGCTTTTACCCAGACGCTCGACGCAGCAGTGGTGTGCGGAGTTGGTCTGGATCAGCCTGTGCCCGCCAACCGCGCGCTCCAACAGCGAACCCGGCACGACCTCGACGGGGTGCACGGGATCGTTGAGCACGTGGGTATGGCGCCACTGCGTGCGGCCCTCGCGCGCACCCAGGCTCGGCACGTCCGTGCACAGGGTGCCGCCGGTGGCGACATTGAGCAGCTGTGTGCCGCGGCAGGTGGTAAAGAGCGGCTTCTTGGCGCGAAGCACCTCGTTAACCAGCTTAAACTCAAAACGGTCGCGAATCTCGCAGCACAGCGTGGGATCGTAAGGACGCTCGTCGCCCCAACGTTTGGGGTTGACGTCCGGGCCGCCGGGAATAGCGACACCATCGGCGATTTCCACGTAATGACGGATGACCTCAATGTCCTCGGTGATGGACATCTGCAGTGGCAGGCCGCCGGCGGCAAGGATGGCATCGACAAAGACGCTTGCGATTTCTTCGTTGGGAGAGAGCGTCTCGCTTAAAAACGGCTTTGCATCTTCCCAGCGCGGCGCGACGAGGATGAGCGGGCGGTCGGCGGGGGCGACGTCGACGTGCGGGGTATAGGACGAGGAGGTACGGGTTCCGATCATAGGTGTTGCTTTCGAATCCGGGTGGACATGGCACAGGGGTGCGCGGGGCAAACGCTGGTGATGAATTTGCCCCGCGCGGCAATTGGGTTAGTGGGCCTTGATGGAGTTGAGGAAGTCCTGGGCGCGCTTGGTCTGGGGGTGGTCGAAGAACTCGTCGGGCGTGCCGGTCTCCACGATCTGGCCGTCGGCCATAAAGACGACGCGATCGGCCACGCGGCGGGCAAAGTTCATCTCGTGGGTGATGACAATCATCGTCATGCCCTGCTGGGCCAGACGGACCATGACCTCGAGCACCTCGTTGATCATTTCGGGATCGAGGGCGCTTGTGGGCTCGTCAAAGAGCATAGCCTTGGGCTGCATGGCGAGTGAACGAGCGATGGCCACGCGCTGCTGCTGGCCGCCCGAAAGCTGCGCGGGCACCTTGTCGGCCTGCTCGGCCACGCCCACGCGGCTCAGCAGGTCCATGGCGCGCTCACGGGCCTCGTCCTTGGACACGCCCAGCACGTCGACCGGCCCCAGCATGACGTTCTGCAGTACGGTCATATGTGCGAACAGGTTGAACTGTTGAAACACCATGCCCAGCTCGGCACGCATGCGGGCAAGATCCTTGCCTTCCTGCGGCAGGGGCTCGCCCTCGATGAGGATCTCGCCCGAGTCGATGGTTTCCAAGCGGTTGATGGTGCGGCACATGGTTGACTTGCCCGAGCCCGAGGGGCCGATCACCACGACGACCTCGCCGCGGTCGACCGAGAGATTGATGTCGTTGAGAACGTGCAGGTCGCCATAGTGCTTATCGACGTGTTTGAGCTCGATCAGCGGCTGATTGCCGGTGGAAGAGGTGCTCTGTGCCATGGTGCTCGGCTCCTTATGACTCGAAATGGTAAAGCGTTAGCGGATGATGGTCGCGCCGGTCTTGTGCGAAACGTAGACGGCGGCCTTGTTGATCGCGACGTTGATGAGGATGTAGATGACCGCGATTACCAGGTAGACCGATACGAGTGCATCGTAGTTGGTAATGAGCACGCGGGCATTTTGCATGAGGTCGGGGTAGCTCACCACATAGGCGACGGTGGTGTCCTTGACCACGACTACAAGTTGTGAGATCAACGACGGAATAATAAACCGAATAGCCTGCGGCAACACGATTTTAAAGGTGATTTTGGCCTTGGAGAGACCGAGCGCCTGGGCTGCCTCGACCTGACCGCGCGGCACGGCATTGACGCCGGCGCGGAAAATCTCGGCCAGCACGCCGGCCGCAGCGAGCGCGACAGGCAGCGTAAGCATCCAAAACGACGGCAGCGAGATCTTGTACTGGGGCAGCACCAAAAAGAAGAAGTAGATAAACAGCAGGCTCGGCACACCGCGGAAGAAGTCGGTAAGCACGCGGCAGACCAGCTGCAGCGGCTTAATGTCGCTGGTGCGGCCGAGCATAAGGGCTAAACCCAGCACCAGCGCGATGGCGCCAGCGGTGAGTGCGACTTTAACGGTGCCCTCAAAGCCGGCAAGCAAGAACTTCCAGGTGGTGAGGTGCGTAAAGAAATACCAATAGTGGACCGAAAGCTGACCGGTCACATAAAAGCGCTGCAGTACCAGGATGGCGAGCGCGGCGACAGCAACAAGCGAGATGGCGGTGCCGATGCGAATCTTGGCGCGCATCTTGGGGCCGGGAGCCTCGTAGAGCGCATCGCGCATGGTGAGTGCGGAGGTGGAGTGCTTGCTCATCGGAGGATCCTCACCTTCTTATCGATGTAGTTGCCAATGTGGCTCACCACAAAGGCCGTGCCCAGGTAGCCGAGCGCCGAGATAAAGAACGCGGCGACGCCGCCGAGCGAGCGCGTGTTGATGTAACTCACCACGCCGGTGAGCTCCTGCGGTTTAAGCGGCACCTGGCTGCCGAGCGCAGTGGTGAGCATGACGGCGATAAAGAGGTTGGTCATGGGCAGCACGCTTGAGCGCAGCGCCTGCGGAATCACGATCTTGGCGAGGATGCGGTTAAAGCTCATGCCGAGCGAACGTGCGGCTTCCACCTGGCCGACGCCGACGGTGTTGATGCCGCTCATAAAGTTCTCGGAGCCAAAGGCCGAGCCCAAAAGGACCGTGGCGACGATAACGCAGGTGCGGTAGGGCAGGACGACCTTGAGCGGTGGCAGCGCATAGACGACGATGATGAGCAGTGCGATGCCGGGGATGTTACGGAAGACCTGGACATACAGGTCGCCAAAGACGCGCAGTGGCTTGAGCGGCGACACGCGCATCACGGTGACGGCGACGGCCAGTACCATGGCGATGGCAAACGACTCAAGCGTCATGCCCCAGGTTGCTAGCAGCGCGTCGATATAGTTCTGGCCATAGAGCAACCAGAGCTCGGAGAGACTCATGCGGACCTCCCGCCGATAAGGAAAGGGGCTCCCGTGTGTACGGAAGCCCCGACAACTCAGTGAGGAAACAGTTTACCGCAATAAAGCGCACCATGCGTTTCCATATGGTTTCGTTGCGGTCGTTACCAGGTTCGCTGCCTAGGCGCCGATCTCGGGCAGCTCGGGAACATTGGTGTCGCCCGTACGGTCGCCGATGCAGATCTGCCACAGCTCGGTCCAGGTGCCATCGTCCTCGATCTTCTTAAGGAAGTCGTTGACAAAGGCGACACCGTCGGAATCGAGCGGCAGGCCGATGCCATAGGGCTCCTTGCTGCCGAAGGGCTTGCCGGCGATCTTGTACTTACCGGGCTCGCGGACCAGGGCGCTCTGCTGCATGTTGTTATCGATGACGTAGGCGTCAACGCGGCCCTGCTGGAGTGCCTGACGAGCCTCCTCGTCGGTCTTGAACTCCTGCTGGCTGGCCTTGGGAGCGAACTCCTCCAGGATGGCGGGGCCGTTGGAGCCGGACTGGACGGCGACGTTCTTGTCGGCCAGGTCGTCGACGCTCTTGATGTCGTCGTTATCGGCGAGTACCAGGATGGCCTGCTGGGTGTAGTAGTAGGGACCGGCAAAGGAGACGAGCTTCTTGCGCTCATCGGTAATGGTGTAGGTGGCGAAGACGGCGTCGACCTGGCCGTTCTGCAGGACGGACTCACGCGTGTCCGAGGTTACTTGGGTGATCTCGACCTTGTTCTCGCCCAGAATGTAGTTGGACAGGAGCTGTGCGATACCGGCGTCGAAGCCGCGGGTCTGACCGTCTTTCTCGTTGAGGAGGGAGAAGAGCGTGGAGGTCTGAACGCCACCGATCTTAAAGACGCCGGCGTCCTTAACGGCCGTGGCCCAGGTGCTGGCGGCGATGGCGTCGTCATCGGCCTTGGGGCCGTTGTCGACGAGCTTGTCGAATGCCTTAGCGTCGAGCGTGGCGGAAACCTCGGTATCCTCGGAGCCCTTGGAGGAGCCGGCGGCGGAACCCTTGTCGGCCTCGGCGCTGGTGTCGGAGCAGCCGGCAAGACCAAGGCCGGCGACGGTTGCGAAGGTGGCGGCAACGAAGCCGCGGCGGTCGAGAACGACCTGCTGGGAGAGGTTCTTGCTCATGGTAGAACACCTTTCTCAATAAAATCCCTAGCGGTTGAGTAGAGTTATACCCTATCCCGCTCAACTGGGTCAACATGAAATAACTCAGAAACATACTTGCCTTATGGGTTATTCTTCCTACCAAAAAGGGACAGGCACCTTTGTGGTGGTTCTTGCAGATGTGGTGGCCTGTCTCGCTGCTTTGTCTCAATCTGTAACATCTGCAGCCGTTTTTGCCGAGTAACTGTTACAGATCGAGATTTTCTCTTCAGGGGAATTCGAATGTCTCAATCTGTAACATCTGGACGGTCAAAAGGTCCCTATCTGTTACAGATTGAGACAAAGGTCTGGGACTACGACGTCTTATCTCGATCTGTAACAGTTAGACGGAAATTCGGACCCTAGATGTTACAGATTGAGATAATCGCGTCGCGAAAATAAAAACCTCCGCAGGGATGCTTTCCTTGCGGAGGTTTTCTTACTCGTTGAGTAGCCTTACGGCTTCGGCGGCCATGTTCTCGACCGTCATGCCGTTCTGCGCGAGCAGTTCGTTGGGATCGTAGCGGTCGGGAAAGCCCTTGGCGATGCCAAAGGTGCGCGTGCGCAACGGCGTGCATGCCAGATAGCATGCCACGCGCTCGCCCCAGCCGCCGTCCAAGATGCCGTCCTCGAGGGTGACGACAACGCGATGCTCGGCGGCAAGACTGTCGAGGAACTCGCGGTCGAGCTCGGTTGCAAAGCGCGGGTTGACGAGCGTGGCCTCGATGCCGTACTCGGCAGTCAGACGGTTTGCCACGCGCTCACCCAGCTCAAAGAAATCGCCAAGCGCGAGCACGGCAACGTCGCGGCCCTGACGCACCACGTTGTAGCGAACGGCGCTGTAGTCGGTGTCTTCGGCGGGCGCAAGGTCGGGGTGGCTTACCAGGCCGATGCCCGGTACGCGGATTGCCACGGGATGCTCGCGGTGGTCGAGCGACCAGCTCAGCATGGACAGATATTCCTCCATGCAGGCCGGCGCCAAGTAGTGCATGTTGGGAAGACCGCCCAGCATGGAAATATCAAAGAACGAAAGATGCGTCTCGGACGTGGTGCCAAAGATTGACGCACCAAACACCAAAATGGTTGCGGGGGCGTCGTTGAGGCATAGGTCGTGCCACAGCTCGTCGTAGGCGCGCTGCAAAAACGTGCCGTACACACCAAAGACTGGCTTGGCGCCCGAGCGCGCAAGCGCGGTGGCAAAGGTCACGGCGTGCTCCTCGGCAATGCCCACATCGACGAACTGTTTGCCGGCGGCAGCGCGAAGCTCGGGTGTAAAGCCCATGATGTAGGGCGTGGCGGCCGTGATGCCAACGACCTGTGGATCGCGCTCGATGGCGGCGCTGAGCGCCTCGCCCGTAATGTCGGCATAGGTGCGCGGCGCAGGCTCGCTTGGATGGCCCGGGCAGAGCTTGCGGCCGGTCGCCATGTCAAACGGACCCACGTGGTGCCAGCGCTCGGGGTCGTTTTGGGCCGGCTCAAAGCCCTTGCCCTTGGCGGTGGAGACGTGCAGCACGATGGGATGATCGATATCGCGCAGCTCCTGCAGCGCGTCGACGAGGGCCAACACATCGTTACCGGCGTCCAGATAGCGGTAGTCGAGCCCCATCGCGCGGAAAACGTTGCGCTCACAGGTGCCGTTGCTGGTGCGCAGCTCGGCCAGATTGCGATAGAGGCCACCGTGGTTCTCGGCGATGGACTGGTCGTTATCGTTGACGATGATGATCAGGTTGCTGTCGAGTTCGGCGGCATTGTTGAAGCCCTCAAACGCCAAGCCGCCCGAAAGCGAGCCGTCGCCAATGATGGTGATGACGTTGTAGCTGTCGCCCGCCAGATCGCGGGCGTGTGCCAAGCCGCAGCCCAGGCTCACCGATGTGGAGGTGTGGCCCATGGCGAACAGGTCGTGCTCGGACTCGTCGGGATTGGCAAAGCCAGAAGCCTCGCCAAAACGTTCCGGATCGATATAGGTATACGCGCGCCCGGTCAGCGCCTTGTGGGCGTAGGTCTGGTGCGAAACGTCAAAGACAATCTTGTCGATGGGGGAGTTAAACACGCGATGAAGCGCAACCGTAAGCTCAACGACGCCCAGGTTGGGGGCAACGTGTCCGCCGACAGCGGCGGAGCTTTCGAGGATGGCGTGGCGAATCTCGCCGCAGAGCAGCGGAAGCTCGGCGCGGTCGAGAGCCTTGACGTCCTCGGGCGTTGTCGTTTGCGTAAGCAGCATCGTTGTGGGTTACTCCATGCGAATCGAGCGCCGGCGCTCCCTCGGCCGACACAATTGCACAAGACAGTCTCGCACATTTTGGCGTTTGATATGTGACGGCGGCGCGGTAATTCGACAACTGGTGGGGCAAAACGTTTTGTCCGATGCCATACTGATAGATTCGATGATGATTTTTTCAATACGTGCAGGCCGTGGCTTGCCGCCGTGAGCCGCTGGAAGGAGGCAGCATGTCCGATGCCGTTCGTGCCGAGAAAATCGCGCACGAGGTCGACGATGCCGCCCGCCAGCTCGCCCAGGCGGGCCGCTTGGACCTGACACGCGAGTTTATCCAGCATGGCGACGTGACGGTCTATGCACATGTGACCTCGGTGGCACGGGCAAGTCTGTCCTTTGCCGAGCACTTGGGCCGTGCTGGCATTTCGATCGACCGCGCCTCGCTGCTGCGCGGAGCCTTGCTGCACGACTACTTTCTCTATGACTGGCACGATCCCGATCCGAGCCATCGCCTGCACGGATTTCGGCATCCGTTTTTTGCCCTGGCGCGTGCCGAGGAAGATTTTGAGCTGACGTTGCGCGAGCGGAATATCATCGGGCGGCATATGTTTCCGCTGGTGCCCGTGCCGCCGACGTGTCGCGAGGCGTGGATTGTTTGCCTGGCGGATAAATGGTGTGCTCTGCGTGAGACGGTCGCCGGCCGCCTGCCGCGCAAAGGCGGCGCGAACGATTCGAACGAGGGCTCGAGTGACGGCTCGAGCAAAGATTCGAGCGAGAAGAGGAGAGGGTAGACGGTGGAAACCGCGATTGATATGGCGTTTGGCGGCGCGACGCTTGCCGCCTGCCCGCTCTCGGCACTGGTGCTCTCGTTTGCCTTTTACGGGTTTTGCGGCTGGGCGTGGGAGTCGACAGTATGCGCCATGCTCAACCACGGACGCTTCGCCAACAGTGGCTTTTTGCTGGGGCCGTGTTGTCCTATCTATGGTGTGGGCGGCATTGCCTGCTGGCTTTTGCTGCGCGGGATTCCGGATGCGTCGAGCCAGTTTGTCGCTGCAGCGCTCGTATGCAGCGTGATTGAGTACAGCGTGGGCGTGCTGTTGGAAAAAACAACGGGCGCTCGCTTTTGGGATTACTCGCACCTGCCGTTTAACCTGCACGGACGCATCTGCCTGTACTGGGCCTGCGCGTTTGGCTTGGGTGCGTTGTGTATTTGCCGTTTAGTGGAGCCGGCATTGCTGGGGCTGCTTGGCCATCTGCCGGTGCTGATTGTGCGACTGTCCGCCTTTATCGTCGCGGTCGCGATGATGGTCGACGCGGTGTGCTCGTTGGCGAGCTGGCGGCGTCTGTCTGATCAGCTGGAGCGCGTCCGGGCCGACCTTGCCGACCGCATCAACGAGTCGCTTGCCGACGCGTCCGACTCAATGCTCGAGCGCATTCCCGAATCGACGATTGACTCGGTGGCACAGACGCATATCCGTAGCCGTGCCGTTAACGCGTGGCTGGCCGAGCTGGGTGACGCCGCGCTCGATGCTCTGCGCGAGAAGGCTTCGGTGCCGACGTTTATCGCGGATGGTGCTCGCGGCCTGGCGCTTGCCGCCCGCCGCGTGGCCGATGCCGCGCCGAACATGCCGCGTCCGTCGCTCAGTCGTCGCCTTGCCGGCAAGCGCATGAGCCGTCCGGTGCCAAGCGTGTCGCTCAGCCGACGCGACCTGCGCTTCTTCAATGCCTTCCCGCGCTTGCGCATCAACCGCTACGAGGGCGTCATCCGAGCTACCGACCTCCGCGACCGAGCCCGCGAGCTGTTCCGCCGCTAGCCGGGACGGGCGCGCTCACGGCTTCCTTGCTCGCGTATTTCCCGTTCGTTTCGCGTCCGTTGCCGCGCCGTTTCCAAGATTGCGGCACCGTTTCCATTCGACAACGCCGCGTTTAACAACGCCGTATCTGGTCTACACCAGTTGCCCCTCGGCCGCATTATGGGCGCCGACAACGTTCATGCGACCAAGGGAGAGCGAATGTACGATACGGGATCGACAACGTTTATGCTCGTCTGCACCATGCTCGTGTTTTTAATGACACCGGGTCTGGCGTTTTTCTATGGCGGCCTGTCCAGGCGCAAAAATGTCATCAACACCATGCTTATGTGCTTTGGCGCCATTGGCCTGGTTGGTGTGCTGTGGATTGTTGCCGGCTGGTCTCTGGCCTATGGCGGCGACGGTTCCAGCCCGTTTATTGGAGGCCTTGACCAGCTGCTGTGCCTGCCGGTACTCAACCAGGTGCTGCAGGCGGCCGAGGGCAATGCTGCGGACGGTGTCGTCTACCCTCAGATCATCAACATCGCCTTTCAGATGGCGTTTGCCATGATCCTGTCTCTTATACACATCTGACGCTGCCGACGATCTTACGCGTG
>URHU01000008.1:0-31603 GCA_900547715.1 uncultured Collinsella sp.
CGAGATTTCTGCCTGTCTCGTGGGCTCGGAGATGTGTATAAGAGACAGCTGCCGTCTCGGGCGCATGTGATCCTGCTGGCTATCGAGGGCAAGGAGCGTTCGAGTGAGGAGTTCTCGGCGCGGCTCGACGATCTTATGCTGCGAGGCAGCAGCGACATTGCCTTTGTAATCGGCGGTTCGGACGGCGTGAGCGATGACGTGCGCGCCCGCGCCGACGAGATGCTCAGCTTTGGACGCATTACCTTGCCGCATAACCTGGCGCGTGTGGTGCTGCTAGAGCAGATTTACCGTGCCTGCAAGATCAGTCGTGGCGAGCCGTATCACAAATAGGTCGGCAATACGAAACAATGGCGTGGAACAATAGCTTTCGTTTTTGAAGAGCGTGTCTGAGAGGACTATGAGATATGAAGATTGGATTTGTCGGTTTTG
Organism: uncultured Collinsella sp.; assembly: GCA_900547715.1. Lineage (GTDB taxonomy): Bacteria > Actinomycetota > Coriobacteriia > Coriobacteriales > Coriobacteriaceae > Collinsella. Next base: position 430 of record URHU01000008.1, read on the forward strand.
GCAATATGGCGAGCGCTATGGCCGATGGCTGGATCGCTGCCGGTGTAGCTGCGAGCGACATGTGCGCCTGCGCGGGTCGCTACGACGCACTGGTTGAGCGCTGCGAGGCGCGCGGCATGGCCGCCTGCCACGATGCCGCCGAGGTTGTCGCCGCATCCGATATCGTGGTCGCTGCGGTCAAACCGTACATGATCGAGAAGGTATTCGCCCCGCTCAAGGATGCTCTTGCCAAAAAGGTCGTTCTGTCGGTTGCCTGGACCTGGGACAGTGTCAAGTGGGAGCAGGTCCTGCCGGGCGTCGCGCATATCTCGACGGTGCCCAACACGCCGGTTTCGGTGGGCGAGGGCGTCATCGCTTGCGAGAAGGCTTCCACGCTTAGTGATGAGCAGAGCGCAGTGGTGCTTGATCTGCTTGGCAAGCTCGGTACGGTGGTCGAGCTCGATACGAGCCTGCTGTTCGTGGGCGGCACGGTGGGTGGTTGCGCTCCGGCATTTGTCGCTATGGCAATCGAGGCCCTGGGCGATGCGGCGGTCAAGCATGGTATCCCGCGTGCCGATGCCTATCGCATTGTGAGCCAGATGGTGCTGGGTACGGCAAAGCTGCAGCTTTCAACTGGTCAGCATCCTGCGGCGATGAAGGATGCCGTATGCTCGCCCGGTGGCGCCACCATCAAGGGCGTCGTTGCGCTCGAGGACGCCGGCATGCGCAGTGCCCTGGTCAAGGCAATTGACGCAACTCTCCAATAAAACCGACCAAAAAAGACAGGTTTATTTTGGCAGGTTTTTCCTGCGGTTTTGTCGTATGTGCGAAAAGCGCCCCGCAACCGGATCGTTACCGGTTGCGGGGCGCTTGCGTTTGCCCAGATAAAACCGACCAAAATAAACCTGGCCCTTTTTGGCAGGTTAGTCCCAGAAGCTGTCTTCCTCATCCTCGGACTTGGGTCCGCGGTCGACGTACATCTTATGGGTACGCTTCTCCATTACAAAGGCAAGAATCGCAAATAACAGGATGCCGCCGGCGAAAAGGATGGCAAAACCGGTGCGGGTGCCAAACAAAAAGGAAAAAACTGCGTCCATTGGGTGCCTTCTTGCGTAGTTGAGTTGGGTCGTAAACGCTCATAAGTATATACTTGCCCATACATGTACAAGGTTGCAACCTAAATGGAATGTATATCGCCGGAGGATCTAATGCTTGATATCAAGTTTGTTCGCGAGAACCCCGATGCCATCGATGTCGCCATGGCTAACCGCCAGACGTCTTGGGATCGCGAGAAGTTCTTTGAGCTCGACGACGAGCGTCGTGCCGTCATCACCGAGGTCGAGGAGCTCCAGGCTACGCGCAATGCCGAGTCCAAGAAGATCGGCGCCCTGATGAAGGAGGGCAAGAAGGACGAGGCCGAGGCCGCCAAGGAGGCCGTGCGCGCCGTCAACGAGAAGATTGACGGTCTGGCCGAGCGCCGTACTGCTCTCGAGCAGGAGCAGTACGACTTCATGGCTCACCTGCCCAACATTCCGTGCGATGCCACCCCGTACGGTAAGGACGAGGACGAGAACATCGAGCGTCGCCGCTGGGGCACCCCGCGCGAGTTCGACTTCGACTTTAAGCCGCACTGGGATCTGGGCACCGACCTCGACATTCTTGACTTCGAGCGCGGCAACAAGCTCTCCGGCAGCCGTTTCACCGTTCTCGGTGGCGCTGGTGCCCGCCTGGAGCGTGCTCTCATCAACTTCTTCCTCGATACGCACACCAGCCGTGGCTTCAAGGAGTGGTGGCCGCCTATCGTCGTCAAGCGTCAGACCATGTTTGGCACGGGCCAGCTGCCCAAGTTCGAGGACGACGCCTATCACGTCTCGGGCGACAACTTCCTGATCCCCACCGCCGAGGTCGTGCTTACCAACCTGCATGCCGGCGAGGTCCTCGATGCCGACACCCTGCCGCGCCGCTACACCGCCTTCACCCCCTGCTTCCGCGAGGAGGCCGGTTCCGCCGGTCGCGACACCCGCGGCATCATCCGTCAGCACGAGTTCGACAAGGTCGAGATGGTCAAGTTCGCTAAGCCGGAGGAGTCCGACGAGGAGCTCGAGAGCATGACCGCCGAGGCCGAGTACCTGCTGCAGCAGCTGGGCCTTCCGTATCGCGTGATTAGCCTGTGCACCGGCGACTTGGGCTTCTCTGCCCGTCAGACCTACGACGTCGAGGTTTGGCTGCCGAGCTACAACGCCTACAAGGAGATCAGCTCCTGCTCCAACTGCGGTGACTTCCAGGCTCGCCGCGCCAACATCAAGTATCGCGACCCCGAGAACTTCAAGGGTTCGCGCTACCTGCACACCCTCAATGGTTCCGGCCTGCCGGCCGGCCGCACCATGGCCGCCATTCTGGAGAACTACCAGAACGCCGACGGCACCATCACGATTCCCGAGGTTCTGCGTCCTTACATGGGCGGCCTCGAGAAGATCGAGCCGGTCGCGTAACTTGCCTGCATAGGGGATATGCAAGGGCGCTCCTTCGGGGGCGCCCTATTTCGTGCGTAGGTCCATACCATGCCGTGCGGACAGCTCAATAGAAAACACACGAACAACTGTTCTGTATACAGCCATCTACCTGCTATGCTTTTGCTAAATAAGAGCGAGAGAAAGGGGACGCGATGGAGCTGTTTGATGATCGGGTGGTTTTGTTTGAGAGCGACGAGGGCGGGGAGTACCTGCTTGTAACGTGTGAGCCGTCTGGCATGGGTGGCCTGGTGCTTCGGCAGACGAGTGAGGGTCCGTTGACCCAATGGTGCTTTGAGGAGTCGCCGCATGTGGTCGAGACCTTTGTGACGCACGAGGGGCTTGTGGCGCTGGAGCACTTCTATGGAGTTGGGACTTCCAACCAGGTCGCGCGCATGCTGAGCATCTCGTTTGCCGATTATGATTGCGCCCAGCGGGTGAGATCGCTCCTGAGAGAACTTGATGCCAAGTTTGACGTGATCGAAAAGCCAATCAATCGTACGGGGAACGGCGGTATATGCGGAGCAGCATGACAAAACTGCGTTCCACAAAAAAGTTTGAGATTGTGCTTGACTCCAATAAGCTAAAGTGGTTTTATATGTCTTGCGCTGCGGCGTTACCTCAGCTGGATAGAGGGTCTGACTACGAATCAGAACGTCATAGGTTCGAATCCTATACGCCGCACCAATTGAATTTTAAAGCCTCCGGCAACGGGGGCTTTTCTTTTATGTCGCCGCTGCATGGATTCGAACCTCGGTCGAGGCGCGGGCGTAAAGCGGACTATTTCCCGTCGACTCGTGTAAGATTCCGAGTAGATGTCGCGACTTATTCGCGACCACTCCTTCTTCAAGCGACCGATCAGGGTGATATTTCGTGGCAGAGCATCCGACATACAAGCTCAGGTTTCTCGATCCCAAGAAGCGCTTTCCGGCGATGCCCGAGCAGCCTGCGGGACGCTCATATGGCGTGGTCTGGAAACTCTTTGGCGAGGACCAGCGTGAATCTTGTTATGTCGTCGAATTTGTTGGCAAAAGTCATGTGTCGCTTTTGGGCTACGTAAGCGTTTCGGGTGAGGTGTACAAGGTAGACCGGCCCGTTAGCGAGGCTCCGCTGCCCAACGATCCCGACATGGAACTGATCCTTGACGAGTCGGATTCCAGCATTGGCGAGATTATGGTAAGGGAAGCCAACGGTGCAATGCGCGCGTGCGCGCAAACTGCCGGCTCTCCCGAAGGCCCTATGCGCGAGCAGTCCGACCACGAGACATGGAATTCGATCCGCGCCCTTCCTTACGGCGAGTTCATGGCCTCGATGTTCCTGCGCTACGTGATATTCGCTGGCTCCGAAAATGCCATTGCGAGCACGGCGGACGCCGGTGGACTCGACGAGGGTATGCAAAACGTTGTCGACAAGATCAAGCTCGTAAAGTTGCCCGAGCCGGTCGAGGTGTTTTTGGGCTTTAACACGTCACCGCTCCCCGATGCTATCGAGACGCTGCTTTACCGCGTTGACCATGCCGAGAATCCGAGCGGTATCGAGCGCTATGCCGCCACCCTTATGAGCGAAATTGACTTGCCCCGTCTGCGCACCATTGCCGCCAAGTCCGAAATGAGCCTGGCGCGCATCGACCGGTCAAAGCTGTTTTATCTCAATTTTGATCGTAGCTTGCTGGACCAGGACGAGATTGACATGCTGCTTGCCATCGAGTGCCGTCTCAACCGCCTCTCCGGCATCCTCGAGCGCATCGGGGCCGGATTGGCCCCTGCGGCATCCTCGCCGAGCCTTGAGGGCTGCGCGCTCTTTGATGCGTGGCATATCGCCAAGACGACCAACGATGTTCCCCGACTGCTCGATACGGCCTCGAGCGATAACCCGTGGGGCAAACCGGGTACGGTGGCTTGCCAGCCGGGCGGCGAGTGGGACGTGCGCACCCGTTTTGCGCGAATCGTTGAGGCGCTCAACGTGGTCACGCGGCTCGACTATACCTATCGAGTAAACGTTGCCGAGGGGATTATGCTCGTTCGGTTTGGGCAGTCTGTCGTTGATGCCATGCCGCAACGTGAATACGACGCTCAAGATGACGCCTGGCGCGAGCTGGACGAGGACACGCGCGCGATCTGGGCCGCGGAGCACGATGCGCGCGTGGCACTTACGCTTGCGGCAGCGTGTTTTGCCGCGGGCACCTGCATCACGCGCTGCTATGTGCAGATTGCTGCTCCCGACAGTGAGCAGGGCGAGCGCGTTGTCGCAACGTATTTCTTTGGGCGCGCGGCCTATCTGGCCGATTGCGTGCCTGTCGCCAAGGATCTTGAGAGCATGGACATGGACGATATGCCGTGCAAGCGTGTGCTTGAGGCGTATGAGTCAACCGCTCCGGAGACGATTGAGCCTGCGGAGGTTCATGCTCGTCCGCGTGATGACCATCGCACGCTGCCGCCGGCGCTGCGCGATCTGCTGCTTGCCGATACGGCTGACGAGTTGGAGGTCATGGAAGAGGACGACGACCCATACGTGGCCCGTGTTGTTGAATTGCGCGAGCAGGCAAAAGTCGACCGTACAGGTGCTTTTGAAGGCTTTTCCCGTCTTGTCGAGGAGTTGGAGGCTAAGTGCGCCGTCGCCGAGCTTTTGGCGACAGGTCCGGTTCAAACACAGTTTTGCGATAACCAGCTGGTGCGCATGGTGCTACCGGTGTTGGAAGAAGACCGCTCTGTGCGAATCCTTCGTGCGCCCGATGCGCTGTACTTTGCCCAGCACGAGATCTGCAGCTTTTACGCCGAGCAAGAGGACTTTGAACGAGCGCTGCCCGAGGTGCGCCATCTTTACGATCTGGCGCGCTCGTCCATGCAATCGCACTTTGCGCTCATCAACGTGCTTGCACGTCTGGAGCGCTTTGACGAGATTATCGAGGTGGCACGCCACGGCCTACGTATTGCCAGCGATCGCTCTGCAATCGGCTACCTGTTCTATCGCTTGGCGTTTGCCTATTGGAATTGCGATCAGCTCGACCTGGCGCTGGCTTGTTACCGTCTGGTGCCGCGCGGTGAGGAGTCGGGCAGCAGTGCGCAGGAGGAAATGCAGGGCCTTATGAACGAGATGGGCGTCATCAAACCGCCCACGTTTGAGGAGGCTGTCGAGACCATCCGCAAGGCAGGTCTTGAGCTGCCGCCGGTGCCCGCCGTGACCAATCAACTCGCGGATGCCGCCGTGCAACTCGTCGACAACGGCTTCTTTTTCTTGGCGCGCGGCTGCATCTATCAAATGTGGCGCACCATGGGTAACGATGAGCTCGGCTCCCTCAACCGCTCGCTGGGGTAGGGGCGGCATAGAAGGGCTGGACCGCGCTTGTCATCCCATTTGCTCACCATGCCGACAAAACGAAGGGGCTACTGCTGCCGGCGTACCGGGAACATTTGCGTATAGATAAGGTATAACGAATTAAGTCGTAGCGAATTAAAGTACGAATTACTGTATCGAGCAGGTTGCCGACAAATTGAATGGAGCCATTTGTATTTGCTCAAGTGGGTGGCTCCAGCAGGACCGGTAAGGTCAAAAGCGGCTAGGTCTGCTAAACCTGTTAAACTCTGCTAAAGTTGCTAAACTTTGTTAAAGTTGTTAAAACTAGCAGAGGAGGGTCGAATGTCGAAAGCCATTAATCCCTTTAAGCCAACGGCGGGCATGAATCCGCCTGAGCTTATCGGACGTGACGCTGTTTTGGATGATTTTGCCGAGGCCCTTGAGAATGGTCCTGGTGCTCCCGATCGACTCATGCGCATCTCGGGCGTCCGAGGCACAGGTAAAACGGTGCTTCTCAATGCATTGGGTGATCTTGCGCGAAAAAAAGGATTCGAGGTTGTTGACGTCGCCTCGAATGCCGGTTTTTGCAGTAGAATCCTCGAGGCTCTACAACGAAATGTTCGTCTTGAGTCAATGTCGATTTCCCCATCAATTCTAGGAGTCAGCCTTGGCTCCGTTGAGGTATCGAAGTCGGCATCTCATCTGGGCGAGGCAATGTACGATGCCGCGAAGCGCGGAGGTCTGCTCATTACGCTCGACGAGATTCAGGATGCCTCAACTGAGGAAATGCGCGAGCTGGGCAATGAGATGCAGCTTTTGATTCGCCAAGGGGCGAATGTCGCTTTTGCATTCGCCGGCTTGCCAACATCGGTGGATGGCGTGGTGGTTGATGATACCCTTACCTTCCTTCAGCGGGCAAAACATATCGAACTCACTCGTCTCTCCGATTTTGAAGTCGGTGGATCGCTTGAGGATACAATGAGACGAGCGGGCAAGGAGCTCGATGAAGACGCCGCTGAGCTATTAACAAAGGCTTCAGCAGGCTATCCCTTTATGGTCCAGTTGGTCGGATATTACGCTTGGCAGGTTGCTGCGCGCAGCGGGGCGGAGAGCGTGAACGAAGGGTCCGCGCGTAAAGGTATCCAAGCGGCTCTTGATAGCTTTAATGCTATGGTGATTGCCCCGGCGCTGCGCAGGGTTTCAGAGCGACAGTTTCAGTATCTCGCGGCAATGGCTCAATGCGAGGGCGATGAGATTGCCAACGGTGATATCGCCAAGAAGATGGGGTTGCCGGCGAACAAGGTCGGCTCGTATCGTAAACGTCTCATCGATGCGGGGTTGATTGAGCCTGCGGGCTATGGCTGTGTTTCGTTTGCAATTCCGTATATGCGCGACTATTTGTTGGAGGCGGTGCGGGAAAGGTAAAAATGGAATCGCTCCAAATTCCCTCTTGCCCATCCTCGACTGTTTGGTTACTATAGAACGGCTGTTACGGAGAGCTGACCGAGAGGCCGAAGGTGCTCGCCTGCTAAGCGAGTATGCCCCAAAAGGGCATCTGGGGTTCGAATCCCCAGCTCTCCGCCAGTTTAACTTTAAAGAAGGGTCCCATCGGGGGCCCTTTTTTATTATCGAGAAAGGGCGCTGGGGATTCGAACCCGAGAGGGCACGGGCGTTAAGCAAACGCGAAAGCGTTTGTAGCCCGTGGGCGAAAAGCCGCCAGGCTTTGAAGCCGGAGGGCATGCGTAGCATGCCCGGACATCCCCAGCTCTCCGCCAGTATGAATTGAAAGAAGGGTCCCATTCAGGGCCCTTTTTTGATTAGGAGAATGTTAACTGGGGATTCGAACCCTCAAAAAAGGAGGCGCCCCGTTGGACGCCTCCTTTCAGCGAGTGTATTGTTCTTCGACCTTACACCTCGGGTGCCTTGGCTACGGTCTCGCTCTCGGCTGTGAGCGGGTGATTGTCGATGCGGCGGCCCAAGCGATCGAGCTTCACGAGTATCCATTCAATGGGATTCGGCCCTGCGCCTTCCTCGTCGGCAACCAGGTCCATAACGGCGATTTTGGTGCCGTCCTGCTTGAGCGTAACGCTGCCCACCTTGTCGCCCACATGCACCGTGCCCGAAAGATCGTCGTAGCTAACCTTTTCGGTCACCTCGCCGGCAAGGGAAAACACGGTCGCTTGCGCCGTGGGGTCGGCGAGCGTGGCGTCGATCGTCTTGTCCGTCCAATCTGTCTGGCTAATGCGTGCCATAAGCGGGTTGTCGTTGGCGGTCTTTTCCTGCGTGTTGGCGATCGCGACCGTCACCTTGTGACCGTAGTACCAATTGGCAAGGGTTGCGGTATCGGTAAAGCGCTGGTCGGTGGTAGTGGAGTTCAAAACGACGGTGTAGATCTCGTCGCCATCGCGGTTGTAGGCACTCGTAAAGCAATAGCCTGCATCGTCGGTGGTGCCGGTCTTGCCACCGATGTTGCCATCTTGGCCCAGCAAATAGTTATGCGTGTCCATGGAATGCGAATGGTCGGTGCCGTTGGCGCCCGTGACCTCGATCCAGGAATCCTCGCTCGCTACGACCTCGCGGATCGTGTCGTTTTTCATGGCCTCCTGCATCATCAGCGCTACGTCGTGTGCGGTTGAGTGCATATCGCCAGCCCACTCATCAAAGTCCAGACCATGCGGGTTTTCAAAAAGCGTACCGGTGCAGCCGAGCTTCTTAGCGCGCTCGTTCATGGCCTTCACAAATGTGGCCTCGGCGTCTTTGGTCTTAGGGTCGATCTTCTTGCCCACATATTCGGCGAGCACGATGGCGGCGTCGTTGCCCGAGGGAATCATCAGGCCGCGCAGTGCCTGCTCCACGGTAAGCTCGTCGCCTTCGAGCAAGCCGGCGGTCGAATTACCCACGGTGGCCGCGGCGTTGCTCACTGTGACCTTCTCGTCCATCTTGCAATTCTCGACGGTTAGGATTGCGGTCATGACCTTGGTGATCGAGGCAATTTTGACCTGCTCATCGGCATCGCGGGCATAGTAGACGGTGCCGTCTTTGCCCATGACGAGGGCATTGGTCGCATCGATATCGGGCAGGTTTTCGGCCGTGATACCGCGCACATCGGCGGTTTTGCCGCAAACATTGTCGGTCGTGAGCACTTGGGCGCCGGCGACGGTGGGCACGCCGGCGGCAAGGGCGATAGCGCAGACAAAGCCGGCGGCAAGCTGGGCTGAGCGCTTTGCAAAAGAGGTGAGGGACTTCACGGATTTCGCTTTCGACGGGATGGTCTCTTCTGGAACTAGAGTATATCGTTTGCCGGTGTCGGCGATCATCGCGTGCGTGCGTGGCCCACATCCGCGCCCGAACGGGCACAAGGGTGCTTAAGGCCGACTTAATCACCCACGCTTGTTGTGTGTGACGGGCGCCCCCTCGGGCATAATGGAGCGCGAGAGGAGCACGCATGAACGAGCGCATACTGGTAGTTGATGACGAAAAGGCCATCGCCGACTTGGTTGGCATCTACCTTACAAAAGAGGGCTTTGATGTCCAGATTGCCTATAGCGGGGCCGATGCTGCCAAGGCGATTTTGGAGCAGGAGTTCGATTTGGCACTGCTAGATGTCATGCTGCCCGATATCGATGGGTTTGAGCTGCTGCGTACGATCCGTTCCAGCCATACCTATCCCGTGATCATGCTGACGGCGCGCGATGCCCAGCAAGACAAGATCGGGGGCCTTTCGCTTGGCGCGGACGATTACGTGGTTAAGCCGTTCCGTCCGCTGGAGCTCATCGCGCGCGTGCACGCTCAGCTTCGCCGCTACACCAGCTACGGTAGCCGTGCACAGGCGGCCGAGTCGCCGACCATTCAGCTCGACGGCTTGGAGATCAACCGCGACGCTCGTTCCGTGACGGTGGACGGTGCACCGGTACGCCTCACACCCACCGAGTATTCAATCTTGCTGTATCTGGTCGAGCATCGCGGCGGCGTGGTGGCCGTGGAGGACCTGTTCCGCGCGGTGTGGAGCGAGGATTTTATGCCCGGCTCCAACAATACGGTGATGGTGCACATTCGCCACTTGCGCGAAAAAATCGGCGACGACGCACAAAAGCCACGCTTTATCAAAAACGTCTGGGGCGTCGGCTACATCATCGAATAACGCTTTTCGCTTGTGAGGATCTTGATATGACAAAAGACGATAGGCAAGCGTTCGAGGTGCCCGATCGGCTCTTTGAATACGTGAGGTCGGTCGTCGACAACCGCGCGCTTGCAACGGTGCTGCTCTTTTTGCTGAGCCTGCTGCTGATTGGCATCGACAACATCGCCGGAATCTTGACGGTGCTGCTTGCCGGCTTTTTGCTGATCGATCGATTTGAGATCGTGCGCCGCTGCATGGTGATTGGCGGCGCCGCGTGGGCCATGACGTTGGCGATTGGCGCCATGGCGCTCGGCGGCATCGAAGGGCCGGTGCTGTTCGATGCCGGCTTTGTATTCAACATGCTTGGCTTTGTGCTGGCGCTTGCCGCGTGCGTGCTGTACTTGTGTGGCCGCGCCCTGTACTACCAGGGCTACGAACAGGGCGAGCAGCATGCCGATTGTGTGCTGGCCGCTCGTATTCAAGATCGCCTGATCGATCACCCCGACACCTGGGACAACATTGACGGCGACTTCTTGGAGGTCGAGGGCGCCCTTAACCGCGTGCGTGACCGTGAGCGCAAGGTGCAGCAAGCTCTGCGTGACGAGTCGCATCGCAAGGACGATTTGGTCACGTACTTGGCACATGACCTACGCACCCCGCTTGCCAGTGTGGTGGGCTATCTTTCGCTGCTGCAAGAGGCTCCTGAGCTGCCGGTTGAGCAACGTGCGCACTTTACGGGCGTGGCTCTCGACAAGGCGCACCGGCTCGATGCACTCATCGAAGAGTTCTTCGATATCACGCGCTTTGACTTCCACGATATCGTGCTCACGCGCGGCTATGTTGATCTGGGGTTGCTGCTGGCTCAGGTGGCTGACGAGTTCTATCCCATCCTCAACGAGCAGCATAAGGAAGCCCAAGTTGATATTCGCGAGGACCTGACGGTGCTCGTGGATGGCGACAAGATGGCTCGCGTGTTCAACAACATCATGAAAAACGCCGTTGCCTATAGCTATGAGGGCTCGACCATCACGATCGAGGCCAGACGCCGGGACGGCGGTGGCGTGCGCGTGCGCTTTATCAATCAGGGCGATCCCATCCCTGAGGCAAAGCTCAAGGTGATCTTTGAGAAGTTCTATCGCCTGGATGCGGCGCGTGCGACCAATCGCGGCGGCGCTGGACTGGGGCTTGCCATCGCCAAGGAGATCGTATGCGCGCACGGCGGTACCGTTGCATGTGAATCGACGCCCGAACACACGATATTCACCATCGAGCTGCCCGCCGCATAGCCAGTGTGCCCTTACAAACACTTGACAATGCGCTCACGTGCATATGAGCCGCGATTCCTACTATCGATACTGCTGAATTGATATCGATGTGGAGGTATGCGGTATGACGGCTGCTGCGGCTGTGGAGCCCACGGAGCTTGAAGAACTCATGAAAGCGCAGGCCGAGGCCGCGCACGAGCGCGAGGTTGGGGATGCGACTCGCCCCACGGCAGAGGATCTTGCCGCCTCGCCGACGCGCATCGATGTCGAGGGCCTCGACCTGTTCTATGGCGACCATCATGCGCTCAAGGACGTGAATATCAAGATCCGCGACAAGCAGATCACCTCGTTCATCGGGCCTTCGGGCTGCGGAAAGTCCACGTTGCTGCGCTGCTTTAACCGCATGAACGACGGCATCAAGGATTGCCGCATCGAGGGCAAGATTGCGCTCGATGGTCAAGATATCCTGGGCGATTACGACATCTGCCGTTTGCGCCAGCGCGTGGGCATGGTGTTCCAGCGCCCCAACCCGTTTCCCATGAGCATCTACGACAACGTCGCCTATGGGCCGCGCGGCATGGGCGTGCGCGATCGCGCTGTGCTGGATGGGCTGGTCGAGGATTCCCTGCGACGCGCCGCCCTGTGGGACGAGGCCAAGGACAAGCTCAAAGAGTCGGGTCTGGGTCTTTCGGGCGGCCAGCAGCAGCGTCTGTGCATCGCCCGCGCACTTGCCGTGCAGCCCGACATTCTGCTGATGGACGAGCCGACCTCGGCGCTCGACCCCGTATCGACGCTGGTGGTGGAGCAGCTGGCCTGCGAGCTCAGGGAGACCTGCACGCTGGTGGTCGTTACGCACAACATGCAGCAGGCTGCGCGCATCTCCGACTCGGTCGCGTTCTTTTTGCTGGGCGAGCTGGTGGAGCATGCGTCCACTGCCCAGCTCTTCAAAAACCCGATCGATCCGCGCACGGCGGATTATTTGACGGGCCGTTTTGGCTGATACCATCTAGTACAGGCACCTTTAGGGTTAAGATGCGGTCATGTCGGCCGCAAAGGGGTTCAACATGATCTATTACGTCGAGGACGATGACAACATCAGGGATCTGACGGTCTATGCGCTGCGCAAGCAGGGAATCGAGGCCGAGGGCTTTTCGTGCGACGGCGAGTTTAAGGCCGCCGTGGCGCGACGGGTGCCCGATGCTGTGCTGCTCGATATCATGCTGCCCGATACCGATGGTTTGGCGATTATGCGCCGCCTCCGCGCCGACCGCCTGACGGCGACGGTGCCCATCATGATGCTTACCGCCAAGGACACCGAGCTCGACAAGGTGATGGCGCTCGATGGCGGTGCCGACGATTACCTGACTAAACCCTTCTCGCTCATGGAGCTTGCGAGCCGTTGCCGTGCACTGCTGCGTCGCGGCGGAATGGTCAAGCAGGCGAGCGATGTGCTCAGCGTGGGCGACATCGTGCTTTCGCCCAGCCATCGCGAGGTGACCGTTGCCGGCGAGCCGCTTAAGCTCACCCTGCGCGAGTTCGACCTGCTCGAGTACCTCATGCGCAAGCCCGGCGTGGTCTTTACCCGCGAGTCGTTGCTGCAGAGCGTGTGGGGCTGGGACTTCGACGGCGGTTCGCGCACTGTTGACGTGCACGTGCAGACGCTTCGCCAAAAACTGGGCGAGCATGCCAGCGCCATCGAGACCGTGCGCGGCGTGGGCTACCGCTTGGCCGAGCCTTCTGCCGGTGATGGTGCCGAAGGTGACGTCACCGCGGCCACCGCATCGGAGGAGTAACCCGTGGTCTTCGCCCCCCAGGGAAAACATACGCTGTCGCACCGCGTTTTTGTGACGATCTTTGTCTGCGCCATGGCGGTTATCGTGGCGTTTACGGTGCTGGGTGCGTTCTTTGTGCAAAACACCTTGGCGGATGCCACGAGTGCCAATCTGGCGCAGGAAACCGAGCTCATTGCTGCCGCCCTCGACGAGCAGCAGGAGCCCATCCCGTTCTTGCGTAGCCTTGATCGCGAGGACTTGCGCATCACGCTGATTAACAAGGATGGATCGGTTGCCTACGACAACGAGGCGTCGCCTTCCACACTGCCCAACCATGGCGATCGCCCCGAGGTCATCGAGGCCTTTGAGAATGGTTCGGGTTCCGCGGAGCGCGCAAGCTCTACGCTCGACGAGATTATGCTGTATCGCGCCGTCGCCCTTGATAACGGCCAGGTTGTCCGCTTGGCGCAGGCCCAGCCTGGCGTTGCAGCGATTTTGCTGTCGATGGTGGCGCCGATGCTGCTTATCGCAGCAGCGGGCGCGGTACTCTCGTTTTTTATGGCGCGCCGCGAGTCCCGTGCCATCATCGCGCCGTTGCAAGAGGTGGATTTGGACCACCCACGCCGTAGCTATGAGCACGCCTATGCCGAGATGGTCCCCATGCTTGAGCGTATCGAGTCGCAGCGCCAGGAACTCAAGCGTCAAATGGCGGTGCTGGCGGACAACGACCGTATGCGCCGCGAGTTCACGGCGAATATCACCCATGAGCTCAAGACGCCGCTTACGGCGATTTCGGGCTATGCCGAGCTCATCGCAAACGGCATGGTCGAGGGCGAGGACGACCTGCGCAACTTTGGCGGTCGCATCTATCGTGAGGCGGGCCGCTTGGCAGCGCTTGTCAACGACATCCTTACGCTGTCTAACTTGGACGAGGCCGAGCGTGCAACTGAGGGCGAGGCGGTGCCCATTGGGTCCACGGAGCCTATTGAGCTCTCGCGTGCCATCTACGCGGTTGAGCAGCGTCTTGAACAGGTCGCCCGTCAGGCGAATGTGACGATAAGTCATGAGACCAAGCCTGTGGTCATCGAGGGCGTGTCGCGCTTGATTGACGAGCTCATCTATAATCTGGCAAGCAACGCCATCCGCTACAATCGACCCGGCGGTACGGTTACGCTGCAGTGCGGCACCAACGACGAAGGCCATCCGTTCCTCGCGGTCGCCGACACGGGAATCGGTATCGCGCCTGAAGAACAGGGCAAGGTATTTGAGCGGTTCTATCGCGTGGACAAGAGTAGGTCCAAGGCACGCGGCGGAACCGGCCTGGGGCTTGCCATTGTCAAGCATGCGGCCCTGTATCATCACGCCACGCTCGATTTGTCGAGCGAGTTGGGCGTAGGAACCACCATTACGGTGATGTTTCCCATACAGCAGGACGAGCCATTCGCATAGCGATACAACATAGATATTGATGCAGACGCCGCATTTGACTTTCGGGTGCGGCGTTGTTGTGCAATTTTACGATTGCTTCCGACATTTTTACAGGAGAGCCTGTTTCTTATGTATAGAGTTTGGTCTCGGCAAAAAGATGCGATAACATACGGACAGTTTTGTCAATCCGAACTGGGGAAATGAAAGGCAAGCTGCATGACCCTTCTCGAACTGTTCCAGCTGCTGAAGAAGCACCTTCAGCTGGTCATCACCCTTCCGGTGGTCTGCGCGATCGCCATGGGCATCGTGTCCTTCGTTGCGATGGACAACACCTATACCGCGACGACGAGCATGTACATTCTCGCCAAGACCGACGATAGCGGTCAGATGAGCTATAACGATCTCTCGGCGAGCCAGATGCTTTCCAACGATATCGCCACGCTGCTGGATAGCGATAGCGTTAAGAGCGGTGCTGCCAATGAGCTGGGCCTTGCTGACCTGGATGACTACAAGGTGTCTGTTTCCTCCGAGACCACCACGCGTGTTATTACGCTTTCGGTTACCGGCACCGATGCCAAGGAGACGGCTAAGGTCGCAAAGGCCATAGCTAGCTCGGTGAGTACGGTCGCTCAGAACGTCGGCGCTGCCCAGAGCATCAACGTTATCGACGAGGCTAAGACCCCCGAAGCCCCCAGCGGCCCCAAGCGTATGCTGTACGTTGCTGTCACGTTCCTCGCGGGCATCTTTATCGCAGTTGCCTATGTCGTTTTGGCAGACATGCTCAACACCCGCATCCGCGGTGCAGAAGAGGCAGAAGAGCTCCTGGGTATTCCCGTTGTTGGCCGAATTCCGGCTATGAAAGGTGGTAAATAGGCATGGCTAAGGCAAAGAACACCGATAAGCTCGTTGTACAGAATGCCGCCAAGACCCTTCTGGCCAACATCCGCTTTGCGAGCGTGGACGACCCCATTCGCACCATCACCGTTACGTCCTCGATTCCCAACGAGGGCAAGTCTACGGTTTCCATCAACCTTGCCCAGGCTATCGCCACCAGCGGCAAGAGCGTCCTGCTGGTCGAGGCTGATATGCGTCGCAGGTCCCTTGCCGATATGCTCGGCGTCCGCTCCCGCGGCGGACTCTATGCAGTCCTTTCCGAGCAGGTTTCTATTGACCAGGCGATTGTCGAGACGGGTCA
Organism: uncultured Collinsella sp.; assembly: GCA_900547715.1. Taxonomy (GTDB): domain Bacteria; phylum Actinomycetota; class Coriobacteriia; order Coriobacteriales; family Coriobacteriaceae; genus Collinsella. The sequence continues at coordinate 15,993 of URHU01000008.1, forward strand.
GAAGAACTTTTACTTCCTCGATGCCGAGCCGCATATTCCCAATCCTGCCGACATCATCGTCTCTCACCGCTTTGCCAAGCTGGTAAAGGCACTGTCCGCCAAGTTCCAGTACGTCATCTTTGATGCTCCCCCGGTCGGCACCTTCATCGATGCTGCCGAGATCGCAAGTCTGACCGACGGTGCGCTTTTTGTCGTGCGTGAGGATTTCACCAAGCGCGAGGAGGCGCTCAATGCCATCGGTCAGCTTAAGAAGTCCGAGAAGGTCAAGCTCATCGGTACCGTTATGAACTACTGCGAGACCGAGACCAGCGAGTACTACTACTCCTACTACACCAAGGACGGTAAGAAGGTGAAGAAGGGCTCCGACGATCAGGGGACTTCCAAAAAGGGCATCTTCACCAACCGAGCAAACGTTTAGTTGATTAAGGCTGACCTATGCGTGACATTCATTGCCATATCTTGCCGGGTGTAGACGACGGCGCCGCCGATCTCGATGAGAGCTTGGCGATGCTCGAGGCTGCCAAGCGGGCCGGTGTAACCAGAATCGTTTGCACTCCTCACTGCCGTGATCCCTATTTTGATTACGACAAGATGTGGGATGCCTTTGAGCTGCTGCGTGATAACGCTGACGGTTTTCCGCTCCAGATGGGCTTCGAGGTCAACCATCGAAAGCTCGTTGAGCTTGGTATCGATGCCGCGGAGCACTTGCATTTCGATGGGACCAACGAGTTTCTGCTCGAACTTTCGACGCATGCCGATGCGTATGCGTTTAGAGAGTACGAGAACACGATTTACGATTTGCAGTGCCGTGGCTACCAGGTGATCATCGCTCATCCTGAGCGCTATCGTGCGGTTCAAAAGGATGTAAGCGTGGCGGAGCGCCTGGTCGATATGGGCTGCAAGCTGCAGGCTTCGGCGGACTTTATTGCCGGCGGTCGCTTTGGTCGCGAGAAAAAGCCGGCACAGCGCCTGTTCGATCAGAACCTGTATAGCTTCATCGCGAGCGATGCCCATAACGTGGGTCATTACGACTGCCTGGCGAAGGCTCGCGCGAAGTTTAGCGTACGCGGAGCTCATTTTCGCTAAAATCTGTCCCTAACGTTCGCATTGAATGAAGGGGCAGCCATGGATATTCAACTTAAGACGGGATGCTTTGATGACGCGGCGTTGGTGCGCCGCGTCGTTTTTATGGACGAGCAGGGCTACGAGAATGAGTTCGACGCTATCGACGAGGATCCGAACTGCATTCATGTGACGCTCTATGTAGACGGCGAGCTTGCCGGTTGCTCGCGCGTGTTTCCCGAAGAGCTTGAGCGCGTGGCTGACGCAGAGGCCCCGGTGTTGCCGGCATGCGACATGGACGAAGGCGTTGCGGCGGGGGAGACCTACATTATGGGGCGCGTGGCTGTGCTGCTGAGCATGCGCCGTCGCGGTTTGGCGAGCAAGATTGTCGAGGCCAGTGATGCCGCCGCGCGTGATGCCGGCGCCAAGCTTATTAAGCTGCATGCGCAGGAATACGTGCTGCCGCTCTATGTAAAGGCGGGCTACACGCAAATTGCCCCGGTAGATTACGAAGACGAAGGCCAGCCCCACGCCTGGATGGCCAAGCGCGTAGATGGCAGATAGGGACGTTCCTTTTCTGCCGGCAGTTGGGGACACTCCTTGGCAATTGACGCATTGGAGCGCTCGGACATACAGTTTTTCGATTCCGTATGTATATATGCGCGTTAATGGGTTATAAAATCTAAGTCTGAACATAGCAGGTCTGCGATGCGGCTCGGGCGACCGGGCCGTTTTTGCGGACAGGGGTAGCGCGAAAGGACTGCACATGCGTCAATTTAAGACCGAGAGCAAAAAACTGCTCGACCTTATGATCAATTCCATCTACACCAATAAGGAAATCTTCCTGCGCGAGCTTATCTCCAACGCGAGCGATGCTGTCGACAAGCTCAACTTTAAGAGCCTGCAGGACCCGAGCGTCAAGCTCGACCAGGGCGACCTGGCTATTCACGTCTCCTTTGATAAAGACGCCCGCACCATTACCATCTCAGATAACGGCATTGGCATGACCGCCGAGGAGCTCGAGCGCAATCTGGGCACCATCGCCCATTCCGGCTCTGAGGAGTTTAAGACCGAGAACGCCGAGCAGCAGGGTTCGGATGTCGACATCATCGGCCAGTTTGGCGTGGGCTTCTACTCGGCCTTTATGGTCGCCAGCCATGTGAAGGTCGTGAGCCGCGCCTACGGCGAGGATGTCGCCCATGTGTGGGAGTCGGACGGTCTTGAGGGCTACACCATCGAGGACGGCGAGCGCGCCGAGCACGGTACCGATGTCATCCTGACGCTGCGCGAGAACGAGAAGCTCGATGCCGATGGCGAGGCCGAGACCTACGATCGCTTCCTGACCGAGTGGGGCCTCAAGAGCCTGATTCAGCAGTACAGCAACTATGTGCGCTACCCGATCCAGATGATGGTGAGCAAGAGTCGCCAGAAGCCCAAGCCCGAGGACGCCGGCGACGACTATAAGCCCGAGTACGAGGACTATCAGGAGCTCGAGACCATCAACTCCATGACGCCGATCTGGAAAAAGCGCAGCTCCGACGTTGAGCAGAAGGATTACAACGAGTTCTATAAGTCCACGTTCCACGACTTTGACGATCCCGCGCGCACTATCAGCTTCCATGCCGAGGGTACGCTTGAGTACGATGCACTGCTGTTTGTGCCGGGTCGCGCCCCGTTCGATCTGTACAGCAAGGACTACGAGAAGGGCCTGGCGCTCTACAGCTCCAACGTGCTGATTATGGAGAAGTGCGACGACCTGCTGCCCGACTACTACAACTTTGTGCGCGGTGTTGTGGACTCTGCCGACGTGACGCTCAATATTTCGCGTGAGACGCTGCAGCAGAACCGTCAGCTCAAGGCCATTGCCAAGCGTGTCGAGAAGAAGATCACCGCCGACCTTGAGGATATGCGTGACAACGACCGCGAGGCCTACGAGAAGTTCTTTGAGAACTTTGGTCGCGGCCTTAAGTACGGCATCTACTCGAGCTATGGCATGAAGGCCGATGAGCTCGCCGACCTGCTGCTGTTCTGGTCTGCCAAGGAGCAGAAGATGATCACCCTTGCCGAGTATGCCAAGGGCATGCCCGAGGGCCAGAAGGCAATCTACTATGCCGCCGGCGATTCGCGCGAGCGTCTGGCCAAGATGCCCGTCGTGAAGGGCGTGCTCGACCGCGGCTACGATGTACTGCTGCTGACGCAGGACGTGGATGAGTTCACCTTCCAGGCCATGCGTGAGTACGTGGCTGCCGATATGCCCAAGGTCTACGAGGATGACGCTGCTCGCGAGGCTGCCGAGAAGGCAGTTGCCGATGGTGCCGAGCCTGAGGTCGAAGATCGTCACCTGGAGCTTAAGAACGTTGCCACCGGCGATCTTGACTTGGCGACCGATGACGAGAAGAAGGAGGCCGAGGACGCCACCAAGGAGAACGAGGACCTCTTTAACGCCATGAAGGAGGCGCTCGGCGACAAGGTCGAGAAGGTTGCCGTCTCCGCGCGCCTGACCGATGCCCCCGCCTGCATTACCACCGAGGGCCCGCTTTCGCTCGAGATGGAGAAGGTGCTCCAGAAGGGTCCCGAGGGTACGCCCGACGGTATGCCCAAGAGCCAGCGCGTACTCGAGCTCAACGCCAAGCACCCGGTCTTCGCCAAGCTCGTCGCTGCCCAGAAGGCGGGCGACGCCGACAAGATTAAGCAGTACTCCGGCCTGCTCTACGACCAGGCCCTGCTCGTCGAGGGCATCCTCCCCGAGGACCCCGTAGCCTTCGCGGCAGCTGTTTGTAACTTGATGTAGTTAGCAAGTTACGCGGTTCTACGAACCGCGTAACGGCTCGACGCTGCAAACGCCCCTAAGCGGCAATCTGACGTTCAATCGTCGGTCGCGTACCAAAGTACGCTTCCCTCCTCTTTCACGTCACCTTGCTCGCTTGGGGGCGTTTTCGCTGACTTATGCTCAACCTACGACGCTTTCGTGGTCCTAAGTAGTCATTGGGGTGGTCGTTGGGGACGTTCTTAAATGACTAGTCGTTGGGGACGTTCTTGTTTGACTAGTCGGTTAAGAACGTCCCCAACGACTAGTCGGATTGCTAGTTTGTGCGGGTTGTGGTTTTGGGAGCTGCGGGAATTTAAGATACTGTACAACTGTACGTTAAATCATCTTCGTAGTATATTGCTACCCGCAAAACTCAGCACCATTGTGCCGCGAGGCACTAAAGCGTCTACGTACAATGGTTGTCGATAGTACGATTCGATTCAACGACAGGATGGATGGTCCAAGCGTGAGTCTCGGCAGCAAACTATCCAACGCAAAGGTCTCCTTTGCGATATTTAAGCGCGACATTAAGCGACTGCTTATGAACCCCGTCGCCCTGGTGGTTACCCTGGGCGTGTGCGTCATTCCCTCGCTGTATGCCTGGTACAACATCGTTGCCAACTGGGATCCGTACGGAAATACCCAGGGCATTAAAATCGCCATCGCCAACAACGATCAGGGCACCCAGAATGACCTAGTGGGCGAGCTTAACGCAGGCGATAAGGTGGTCGACCAGCTCAAGGAGAACGACCAGCTTGGCTGGACCTTCGTCGACTCGGCGGCAGATGCCAAAGAGGGCGTCGAAAGTGGCGAATACTATGCTGCCATCGTGATTCCCAAGAACTTCTCCGACAATCTCGTCTCGATGCTCGACGGCAATTACCATCAGCCGAAGCTCACCTATTACGTCAACGAGAAAAAGAGCGCTATTGCGCCCAAGGTCACCGATACCGGTGCCAACACTATCGAGGAGCAGATCAACTCGGAGTTTGTCTCTACGGTGGGCGAGACCGTCGCGGGCATTGCCAAAGATGCTGGCATCGACCTTAAAGACAAGGCAACCCAGACCCAGGATTCGCTGGCGGGCTCGGTGTCCGAGGCGTCTGATACCCTGGGCGAAGTACGCGATTCCATCGGCGACATGAACACCGCCATCGACAAGACGAGCAACTCGATTGCTTCGGCCGATGCTGCGCTGGCGGGCCTGCAGGGACAGGCGCCTTCGCTAACGCAGGCAATCGCTCAGGGTAATGATCTGCTGGGCGAAGCTCGCACCACGGCTGGCAAGTCCATCACCTCGCTCTCCAAGGCGCTCTCGGAGGGCAGCATCGTGCTGAGTAAGACATCGGCTTCTGCGAACGCTGCGATTGGCAAACTCACCGGTACGGTTACGTCCACGACCACTCGAATCGACAACTCGCTCGAATCCCTTCAGGCGACGATTGACCACAACAGCGCTGTCATCGAGCGCCTGCAGATTCTCGCTAACGATACGTCGACGGGATCGGAGGACGCCGACGCGCTCATCGCATCGACCATCAATTCGCTTCGCGAGCAAAACCAGAAGCTGCAGAGCATCAAGGATGGCCTTTCTGCACAGTCGAGCGCCATGGCAAACGACGCTACGGCAATCTCGAACGCGAGCAACGCACTCAATGCGGCAATTCAGACCGGTACGGCTAACCTCGGTCAGGCTCAGACCGATCTGGGGCAGAGCGCACTGCCGAAGGCTTCGAGCGCGCTTGACTCCTTTGCCGCCGTTTCGGGCGATTTGACCGGCATTGTATCGGGTATGACCCCCACGATAGCGAGCGCGCGCGGCACGCTGGCGCAGCTCGACGCCACGCTCAAGCAGGCAAAGACCACGCTGTCTCAAACCGATGCCTCTCTTGCCAAGGTTCAGGACAAGCTCGCGACCGCCGCCAATGACATTGCGGCGCTGCAGACCTCTGAGTCTATGGGCGAGTTAGCCGACCTCATGGACGTCGACGTCAATGACGTGGCAGATTTCATGGCATCTCCGGTTGAGCTGACGTCCAAGTCAATCTATCCGGTCAAGAGCTTTGGCTCGGGCATCGCGCCCTTCTACACCAATCTGGCGCTGTGGGTAGGCGGCTATGTGCTCATCGCTATCTACAAGCTCGAGGTCGACCGCGAGGGCATCGGTAGCTTTACGGCGCGTCAGGGCTACTTTGGCCGCTGGCTGCTGATGGTGATCCTGGGTGCGTTCCAGGCCATCATCGTTACGGTGGGCGATTTGGTGATTGGCGTGCAGTGCGTCAACCCGCTGCTGTTCGTGCTGGGCGGCATCGCTATCTCGTTCACCTACGTCAACATCATCTATGCGCTGTCCACCACCTTTAAGCATATCGGTAAAGCCATTGGCGTCATCCTCGTCATTGTGCAGATTCCGGGTTCGTCGGGCATGTATCCCATCGAGATGATGCCCGGCTTCTTCCAGTGGCTGCATCCGCTGCTGCCCTTTACCTACGGCATCAATCTGCTGCGCGAGACGGTCGGCGGCATGTACTCGTTCAACTACCTGTTCAACCTGTGTATCCTGGGCGTGTTCTTGATCGTGGCGCTCTTTATCGGTCTGCAGCTGCGCCCGTTGCTGCTCAACCTCAACCTGCTCTTTGATAAGCAGCTTTCCACGACGGGCCTCATGATCTGCGAGTCCAACGACCTGCCGCGCCAGCGCTATTCGCTGCGCACGGCCATGCGCGTCATGCTCGATTCGGATTCGTACCGTCGCGAGCTGCTCGATCATGCCGTGGCGTTTGAGCATCGCTACCCGTACTACATCAAGGGCGGTTTTGCCGCCGTGGTAGGCGTGCAGGTCCTGCTCTTTGTGCTCTCGACGGTGCTCGATATCGACAATAACGGCAAGATCATCCTGCTCGTTATCTGGATCATTTCGGTTATCGCCATCTGTGGCTGGCTCATCAACATCGAGTACATCCGTGCGAGCCTCAATACCCAGATGCGTATCTCGGCGCTTTCGGACGAGGACCTTCGCCGCGAGATGCGCGAGCACACGGCTGCCGTCCCTGCTGCCCGTCGCATGTTTGGTCTCAACGCCAGCGAGCGGGGCACCAAGGACAGCGAACAGCCCACGAGCCGTCTGCCGCATATCGGTGCGCATCGTAAGGCTCAAGATGTCGACGACGTTGACAACGTAAGCGGAAACGACGGGGACACCACCCCGCTTGGCAAGCACTCTAAAGGAGGTGAGGCATAAATGAAAAACATCCTGCACCTGTTTAAGCGCGATGTCCAAAACGTGTCCCGCTCCGTGATCGGCTTGGTTGTTGTGATGGGCCTGATCATCGTGCCGTGCCTGTACGCGTGGTTTAACATCGCCGGAAGCTGGGATCCCTACGGCAATACCGGCAACCTTAAAATTGCAGTGGTCAACACTGACGAGGGCTACGAGAGCGATCTGATTCCCGTCGAGGTCAACGTGGGCGAAAACGTAACCGCCACCCTGCGCGGCAACGAGAACTTCGACTGGGTCGTCCTCAACGACCGCGATAAGGCGATTGAGGGCGTTAAGTCGGGCGCATACTATGCGGCCGTTGTTATCCCTAAAAGTTTTAGCGCAGACATGATGACGCTCTTCTCGACCGACGTGAAGCACGCCGATATCGAGTTCTATGAGAACCAGAAGGCCAACGCCATCGCACAGATCGTGACCGAGAAGGGCTCGAGCGCCGTCCAGAGCCAGGTCAACGAGACCTTTACCAAGACCATTACGACTATCGGCCTTAAGACCGTGTCCAGCCTGCTCGACTATATGAGCACCGACCAGGTGAGCAACTTTATCGCCAATCTGTCCTCTACACTGGGCGATTCGGTCGAGGACCTGCAGGACGTTCAGGCGAGCGCGACGTCACTCGCGGGCATTTTGAGCTCTACGTCCGATTCGTTGACATCGGCGGGTGGCATGCTCAAGCAGACGGGCACCGTTGATGAGTCGACGAAGCAGCTGATGGAGCACGCCAAGAACGGAATCAATGATTCCAAGGAAGCGCTCAAGGCTGCCAACGATGCCGTTGACGCGGCGATTGACGGAAGCGCGGGCTCGTTCGACAACGTGTCCGCCGAGCTTGCGAAGGCATTCGATGCCGCGAATCAGCATGTTGACCTCACGGTGTCTCAGCTCAACGAAGCCGCAGCGGCGCTCAATACGCGTGCTGACGATATCGATGCGATGGCCGATCGGCTCCGCAACCTTGCCGACCAGGTGAGTGATGACAAGCTAAAAGACGGCCTCAAGTCCGCTGCGACGTCGCTGGGCAGAATTGCCGTGGAGTACCGCAACAATGCGAAGGACCTGACGGCGACCGCAAAGTCCCTTTCGGACGGCATGGCGGAGGTCAACAACTCGCGTGCCGAGGTCGACAGGGCCATCGCCGATGCCAAGGCGGGTATCTCGGGTGCCAAGTCCGACTACGATTCTACGTTCTCGGTTAAGGCCAAGGAGCTCAAGAAGACCATTTCGGGCGTTCTGGATTCCCTGAACGGTATCTCGGGTGACTTGGATAGCGCCGTGAGCGGTCTGACCGACGCCTCTGGTTCGCTCGCGAAGGGTCTCTCCAAGGCTGCAAGGCTCGTCAACAAGGCTTCCGATCAGCTGGGCGAGGCGTCGGACAAGATCAGTGCCTTTAAGGACGAGCTTGATAGCGCTCTGATCTCGGGTGACCTGGCCATGATTAAGACAATGATTGGCAGCGACCCCGAGGGCCTCGCCGTGTCGCTTTCCGGCCCTGTCGCACTCGACCGCAAGCCCGTCTATCCAATCCGCAACTACGGTTCGGCCATGGCGCCGTTCTACACGATTCTGTCGCTGTGGGTGGGCTCGATTGTTCTGGCCGCCATGATGAAGGTTTCGGTTGACGATGAGCTTATCAACGAGCTCATCCCCGTGCGCCTGCACGAGATCTACTTGGGTCGCTACCTGTTCTTTGGCGGTCTGGCTCTGCTGCAGGCAACGCTCGTGTGTGCGGGCGACATTCTGTTCTTTGGCATCCAGTGCGACAACCCGCTGCAGTTTGTGCTGGCCGGCTGGGTCGCGAGCCTCGTGTTCTCCAATATCGTCTACACGCTTACGGTATCGTTTGGAGATATCGGCAAGGCTCTCGCCGTCGTGCTGCTGGTCATGCAGGTCGGCGGTTCGGGCGGTACGTTCCCCATCGAGATGACCGGTCCCGTGTTCCAGGCGATCTACCCGTTCCTGCCGTTTACCCACGGCATCAACGCCATGCACGCCGCCATGGCCGGTGCCTACCATATGGAGTACTGGATTGAGCTGGGCATCTTGGCGAGCTATCTGATTCCGTCGTTGGCCCTGGGCGTCGTCTTCCGCCGCCCAGTCATCAAAGCCAACGACTGGATTATCGAAAAGCTGGAGTCGACAAAGCTAATTTAGTGCGGCAACGCTAACGCTGATGTAACACTAATGTCAGCGAGCGAGCCGCATTTGCGCCAAGGTGACGTGAAATGAAAGGGCGCTGACCTTCTGGTCGCGCCCTTGAAATTGAACGTCAGATTGGCGTGAATGCGGCTCGCGCAGCGTCGGCCGGTCCGCCGTTCGGTAGAACGGCGGAACAAAACTATTTCACGTCACCTTGCTCGCTTGGGGCCGTTTTCGCTGACGTTGACGGAACATCGAGGTTATTCAAGTCGGTACTTTAGTGGGCTGGATTGCGGTGCAACGCTGGTTGTTGCTACAGTAGCGGGGCGTGCCGGGGGTCCGGTGCGCCCTGCTTTTATTTGACCATGAGGCGGCACGCAGCCATGCGCGTGCGGACACCACGCCCAGATTGAGCGCGAGGATGCCCTATGGCCCAGCATGCCACTGACAATATCGAAATGATGCCCGATAGCCCTGTTGCTCGCGAGGACCTGGGCGCGGGCGGCACCTCCCGCGGCGCCGGCGCTCGCTCGCCGCTGTTCTGGAAAGTCCTGCTGCTTTCGGTGGCAGTCGTCTGGGGCTACTCCTTTACGACCATGAAGGACGCGCTCGACACCATTCCGGTGTTCGAACTGCTCTACGTGCGCTTTCTGCCTGCGGCGTTGGTCATGTTTTTCATCTTCCACAAGCGCATCATCGCGCACCTCAACGCCCGCAACCTTATCGTCGGACTTGGCATGGGCGCACTTATGTGGGCCGCCTACGCCCTGCAGACAGTCGGTCTGGCGCACACCACGGCGGGCAAGAATGCTTTTTTGACGGGCACGTATTGCATCGTTGTGCCGTTCGCGAGCTATTTTCTGAGCGGCGAAAAACTCACCCGCTATAACCTGGGCGCGGCGCTGCTGTGCTTGGCGGGCATTGGCTTGGTGGCGCTCGATAGCGTTGAATTCAACATCGGTGATGTCATTACGCTGGCGGGTGCGGTCTTTTTCGCCATCCAGATGGCGGTGACTGCCAAGTACGGTCGCAAAATGGACATCAACGTCATCACGTTTTGGATGTTTGTGGGCAACGGCGTGCTGAGCCTGGCAACGTCGCTGCTATTCGAGACCCAAGCGCCTCTGTCCGTGTGGACGCCGAGCTTTATCAGCGCGATGGCGTTTCTCTCGGTTGGTTGCACATGCGCGGCTCTGCTCATCCAAAACGTCGGCCTGGCGCATGTCTCGGCCTCGACGGGCTCACTGCTCCTTTCGATGGAGTCGCCTTCGGGCGTGCTGTTCTCGGTGCTGCTGATGGGGGAGGCGCTCACCTCGCGCCTGCTCGCCGGCTTCGCGCTCATCTTTCTTTCGATTATCTTGAGCGAGACGCATTTCGATTTTTTGCGTCGAAAGCCGCGTCCGCAATTGTAAACAATTTGTTGCGCCGCCTCCCGGGGCGGCATTTTTTATGCGTCGCCCTTAAAGTAGTACCTTGCACTTTATGCTATCAAAGTGCTTGCTGCAAAAACGTTACTGGAGGGCATCTATGGCACCAGCACTGTCCGATCTTCAACCGCAATCAGCGCCCAAGGCCACCGCGGCGGCGCAGACCGCTATCGGTGACGGTCTTGTTGCAGAAGCTCAGGCTTTTGCAGACGAGCTCGCTGCGTGGCGACACGATTTACATCAGATGCCCGAGCTGGGTAATAGCCTCCCGCAGACCTCTACGTATATCCAAGCGCGCCTGACCGAGATGGACATCCCATTTGCAACGCTCGTCGATGGTTCCTGCGTTGTGGGCCTTGTCGGCGCCGGTGCCGCCGCGGCCCAAGGCAATGGCGTCTGCACGAATGAGCAGGCCGGTACGGTCATCATGCTTCGTGGCGACATGGACGCCCTGCCCGTTGCCGAGGAATCCGGCGAGCCCTTTGCATCCACCAACGGCTGCATGCACGCTTGCGGTCACGATATGCACGCGACGGCGCTGCTTGGTGCGGCTCGTATGCTCAAAGCTCGCGAGGCAGAGCTTGTTGATGCCAACGCTACGGTTAAGTTGCTGTTCCAGCCGGGCGAGGAAACCTTTGAGGGTGCCCGCGCCGCCATCGCCGACGGTCTGCTGCAGAACCCGCGTCCTCAGGTCGCCTTTGCCATGCATGTCAATAGCCAGTCGCCGCTCGGCCTGGTGCTCTACGGCAGCCCGGCGCTCTCGGGCGTGTACGGTTTTCGTATCACGCTTCAGGGCAAGGGCGGCCATGGCTCGAGCCCCGAGATTTGCATCGACCCCATCACGGCCGGCGTGCATGTGCATCTGGCGCTTCAGGAGCTTATCGCTCGCGAAGTGCCGGCGGCTAAGGAGGTCGCGCTTACCGTTGGCAAGTTCGCCGGCGGTCAGGCCGCAAATGTCATCCCCGACACTTGTGTGCTCGAGGGAACGCTGCGTGGCTTCGATGTCGAGCTCATGGCTCATCTCAAGGAGCGTATCGCCGAGGTCGTTAACGGCGTGGCCGCAACGTATCGCACGCCGGCGACCCTCGAGACACTCTCGGATGTTCCCCCGCTCGTACTCGATGACGACATGACCCAGGCGTCGCTTGGCTACGTGGGCGCGGTGCTGCCCGAGGCCGCCTTCCTGCCGCTGTTCCACGCCATGGCGAGCGAGGACTTCGCGCTGATCTCGAGCGAGATCCCGAGTGCGTACTTTACCGTGGGCGCAGCTGTGACCGATACGGACGAGCACTTTGCCCAACACCATCCCAAGGCACGCTTTAGCGATGCCGAGCTGCCGCTCGGCGCCGCGGCCTATACCGCCGTCGCTTTGGGCTATATCGCCGACCACCGGTAGCACCCAACCTTGCCTTTCAAGCCTGCGGGCATGGCCGTAAGGCCTATGCCCTTGTCTTTCAAGGCAATCTTGGGCACTACCGGCGCCCGGCGCCGGCTATTCGTTTGTTAAATAAGGAGCAGTATGTCCCAGCAGCGTAAGTTCTTCCCCGGCTGGCTCGTGGTGACCTCCGGCTTCGTGATCATGGCCACGTGCTACACGATTTTCGTCAACTGCATGAGCCTGTTCCAGCCGCTCATCGTCAGCGACCTCGGGATTACGCTTGCCCAGTACAACATCTCCAACGCTATCTCCACCGTGGTGAGCGTCGTGGGTTCGCTCGTTATCGGCCATGTTGCCGATAAGGTGAGTGGCCGCGTATTGGGCTCGCTCACCGTTATCGCCACCTCGGCGGTGCTCGCGGGCATGAGCTTTGTGGGTGAGCTTTGGCAGGTCTATGTGCTCTTTGCCGTTTCGGGCTGCTTCGCTGTGGCCTCGACCCGTCTGCTCATTAGCCTGGTGACCGCCAACTGGTTTACCGCCAAACGCGGCCTTGCCATTTCCATCGCACTTTCGGGTTCGGGCTTTGGCGGCGCTATTCTGTCTCCCATCGTGAGCTCGCTTATCGTGAGTGTGGGCTGGCGCTCTGCGTTCCTCGTGCTCGCTGCCGTCTGCATGGTGGCGGCGCTGCCCATCACGGCCTATTCCTTCCGCACCAAGCCTTCCGAGATCGGCCTTAAGCCGCTCGGTGAGAACCCGGGCGATCCGTCCGTCTCGACGGCTGGCGACAAGGACGAGCACACGGCGCCCGAGGTTAGCGTCGGCTGGTCTCGTATCAAGAAGAGCCCGGCGTTTTGGCTGCTCGTCGTCGCCTTCCTCTTTATGGGCTTGGTCAATGGCGCTATCCTGCCCAACCAGGTTACCAACATGACGAGCGTTACCGTCAACGGTGCCAAGATCGTCACGGGCGGCCACGATCCCATGTGGGCAGGTACCGTGCTTTCGGCCTATATGGTCACCGTCGTTATCGCCAAAATTTCGCTCGGTGCGATCTATGACCGCTTTGGCCTGCGCTTTGGCAATATCCTTGGCTCCGTTGCGTGCATTATCGCCTGCGTGGCGCTGTGCTTCCCGACGACGGACCTCGGTCCTATTGTCGCCGCTGTGAGCTTTGGTATCGGAACGTGCATGGGCACCATCACGCCTACCATCGCCGCGTCCAAGCAGTTTGGCATGGCCGACCTCGGCAAGGTCACGGGCACTATCACCTCGCTCGAGATGGTCGGCGGCACCGTGGGCGCCATCGTCTCGGGTGTGCTGTTCGATGCCACGGGCTCCTTTGCGAGCACCTGGATTGTGTGCCTGGCGTGCTCCGTGGTCATGCTCGTGTTCCTGCTAGCATCCGAGCCTATCGCCGCCAAGCTGCGCGCGAGCGTGGCGGGGGAGTAAGTAGGGCAAAGCGCACTGCCGCTTGTCCGCTTCGTCCGCGGCGGCGCGTCTGGCCGAACGAGTCCCCATACCCTCGTTCGGTCAGGCGCGCCGCCGCGTTGCTGCTTTGTGCCGTATAATGTCCACTACCTATGACGCGATACAAAAGAAAGGTGTTTGCCCATGCAGGCACAGAAGGCGGAGGGAACCCGCGACCTTATCGGCGCCGAGATGCGCTCCTGGCAAAAGATGCAGCAGATTGCGGCCGGCGTGTTCGAGCCGTTTGGCTTTAAGCCCATCGAGACGCCCGCGATCGAGCAGGTGGACGTGTTTGTCCACGGTATCGGCCAGTCGACCGACGTCGTGCGCAAGGAAATGTTCCGCGTGTTTAGCGGCGCCAACCTGGAGCGCGTCTTTACCGAGGGCACCGACACCAAACTCAAGCCCAAGCAGCGCCTGGCACTTCGCCCCGAGGGCACGGCCGGCGTGGTGCGCGCCGTCGTCGAGAACAATCTGGTGCCCCAGGGCTCCACGCCGTTTAAGGCGTACTACGCCGAGGCCATGTTCCGCGGCGAGCGTCCCCAGAAGGGCCGCCTGCGCCAGTTCCACCAGGTGGGTATCGAGTGGCTCGGCGCTCCCGATCCGGCGGCAGACGCCGAGTGCATCATCATGCTCATGGAGTTCTACAAGCGCCTGGGCTTCGATCTTTCCAAGCTTCGTCTGCTCATCAACTCGATGGGTGACGCTCAGTGCCGTCCGGCTTACCGCGAGCAGGTTAAGCAGTTTATCCTCGATCACGCAGACGAGATGTGCGATGAGTGCCGCGAGCGCGCCGAGCTCAACCCGCTGCGTGCCTTTGACTGCAAGAACGACCACTGCCGCGAGATCATGGCCGAGGCTCCGCTGATGGGTGACAACCTGTGCGATGAGTGCCGCGAGCACTACGAGCAAGTCAAGCGCTATCTGGATGCGGCGGGTATCGAGTATGTCGAGGATCCCACCCTGGTGCGCGGCCTGGACTACTACACCCGTACTGTCTTTGAGGTCGAGGCCCCCGGCGCCGGCGTCGGCTCCATCGGTGGCGGCGGCCGCTACGACGGCCTGGTCGAGCTCGAGGGTGGCAAGCCCACGGCGGGCGTCGGCTTTGCCGTCGGTTTTGAGCGCGCCCTCCTGGCCCTGCAGGCCTTTGGCAGCGATTTGGGTGCCGATGAGGCTCCGTGCGTCTATGTCGCCAACGCCGGCAAAGAGCTGCGCCAGAACGTCTTTGCCATTACGCAGGAGCTTCGCGCCGCAGGCATCGTGACCGAGGCCGACTATCAGGGCCGTTCGCTCAAGGCCCAGTTTAAGCAGGCCGACAAGGTGGGCGCTAAGCTCATTTTGGTCCTGGGCGGCGACGAGCTTGCCGCTGGCAAGGTCAAGGTGCGCGACATGGAGAGCCATGACGAGGTACTGGTCGATCTGGCCAACGTGGTCGAGGCGGTTCGCGAGCGCCTGTAGCGCATCTTTTTGAGCTGCGGGCCTGCTAACGTGCCCTGCTCATGGAGAGCGATTGTTACGGGGGTGTTTCGCTTTTATGCGGAATGCCCCCGTTTGTGTATGCCGTCCACCGAGAAATACGACCATTTAGGGCAAAAACCCTTGCAATGCAGAAAATACTTTTGTGTGGTAAAGCGCAATCAGTGTCGAAAGTATTTCTCAAGCGCCTATAATGAATACCGCATGTTACGTGCATAGAAGGAGGAATGGGAGGAAACGTGGCTGAGAACCTAAGCAACCAGTCTGTACCCGAAGCCGCGGCGCGCGTCGCTGCCGTGGTCAACCGCCTCGTTAACCGAATCGGCTCGAATGCCGAGTCCAGGGAGCGTCTCGCCGAGATCGAGATCCCCGAGGAGCTGCGCGACAATCTGGCGCTGTTCCTGCGCCTGGAGCGTCGTGTGCTTAGCGAGTATGATCCTGAGATCGCGGACCTGTTCGACAAGATCCTGTCGGCCGAGATTGTGGCCAATGCCGGTAACCCCGGTACCCGCGCTGCCGACGAGGCCGTCGACGAGCAGGGCGTGCCCCTGTCTCTTATACACATCCGACGCTGCCGAC